>DASXVO010000030.1 GCA_036504215.1 Vicinamibacterales bacterium
CCGCGTCATCGAGGACCAGGGCGGGGTCGAAGGCGACCTGCGCAAGGAAATCTCGATGAACATCAAACGGCTGATGGACATCGGGTGCTATCGGGGACTTCGCCATCGTCGAGGCCTCCCGGTCCACGGTCAGCGGACGAAGACGAACGCGCGCACGCGGAAGGGCCCGCGGCGCGGAGCGGTAGCCAGGAAGAAGACGGTGTAGCCGAATGGCCAAGACTGATCCGACCGAGGGTGCGGGACCAAAGCCGGAATCCGGCAAGAAGCCTGCGAAGAAGACGTTCAAGAAGCGTGGTGAGAAGCGCATCGTCCACCACGGTATCGCCCACATCCAGGCGTCGTTCAACAACACGGTGATCACCCTCACCGACACCGAGGGGAACGTCGTGTCGTGGTCGTCGGCCGGGGGCATCGGGTTCAAGGGATCGCGCAAGGGCACGCCGTTCGCGGCGACGCAGGCGGCGATCAACGCGGCCAACGCGGCCAAGACCTTCGGCATGCGCTCGGTGGAAGTGCGTGTCAAGGGACCTGGCGCCGGCCGCGAGTCGGCCATCCGCGCGCTGCAGACCGTCGGTATCGAGGTGAAGCTGATCCGCGACGTCACTCCGATTCCGCACAACGGCTGCCGTCCGCCCAAGCGGCGACGGGTCTAACGGGGACTGGGAGTCAGGATTCACTCCTCGACACGGCTCGGGGTGACCCTGAGCGAAGTCGAAGGGTCAGGAGTCAGGAGTCGGGAGTCGTCCCGAGTCCTGGAGGAATACCGAGAATGGCCAGATACAGTGGTCCGGTGTGTCGCCTGTGCCGGCGTGAAGGCATGAAGCTGTTCCTCAAGGGGGAGCGGTGCTACACGGAGAAGTGCGCCATCGAGAAGCGCAACTTCCCCCCGGGACAGCACGGCAAGCGGCGCGCGCAGAAGCTGGCCGGCTACGGCCTCCAGCTCCGCGAGAAGCAGCGCGTCAAGCGGATCTACGGCGTGCTCGAGGATCAGTTCCGCCTGTACTTCGAGTCGGCCGAGCGGCAGCGCGGGATCACCGGCGAGGTGCTCCTCCAGTTGCTGGAGCGGCGGCTCGACAACGTGGTCTACAGGCTCGGCCTGGCGACCTCGCGGCCGCAGGCGCGCGAACTGGTCCGTCACGGCCACTTCGCCGTCAACGGCAAGAAGGTCGACATCCCATCGTTCCTGGTCAAGGCCGGAGACACGGTCATCGTCAAGGCGCGCAGCCAGAAGAACGTCGGGATCCAGCACGCCATGGAAGAAGTGAAGGGCCGCGGGATCCCCGAGTGGCTGCAGCTCGCGCCCGAGAAGTTCGAGGGGCGGATCGTGTCGCTGCCCACCAGGGCCCAGATCAACCTGCCCATTCAGGAGCAGTTGATCGTCGAGCTCTACTCGAAGTAGCGGACGGTCGGCCGAGCCCGTGTCGGCCGGGATGCGATAGGCTATGGGCAGGCGGCGACCAACGCCTTCCTGTCCGATCATGTAGCTGAAACGCGGCCGTAGGTGCAAGAAAGGACTGACTCGATGCTGTGGAAAGGTTTCCAGCGCCCCAAGCGCCTGGAGTTCGATCGCGAGACGCTGACTGATCGGTTTGGCCGGTTCCACGCCCAGCCATTCGAGCGCGGGTTCGGCACCACCATCGGTAACGCGATGCGACGCGTGCTCCTGTCCTCGATCGAAGGCGCGGCGGTCACCGCCGTCCGGATCGAAGGCGTGCTGCACGAGTTCTCGCCCATTCCCGGTGTGGTCGAGGATGCGACCGACATCATCCTCAACCTCAAGCAAATCCCCCTCAAGCTGCACACGGATCAGACCAAGACCCTGTACATCAAGGTCGACAAGGCGGGCGAGGTCAAGGCGAAGGACATCGTCGCCGACGGCGACGTCGAGATCCTCGAGCCCGACGGCCACATCGCCACTGTGTCCGAGGGCGGTACGCTCCTGATGGAGATGCGGCTCAAACGCGGGCGCGGCTACGTGGCCGCGGACCGCAACTTCGACGACGACCTCGGCATCGGCTGGATTCCGGTCGACTCGGTCCACTCACCGGTGAAGAAGGTGAACTACCTCGTCGAAGCGGCCCGTCTCGGACAGACGACCGATTACGAGAAGCTGACGCTCGACGTCTGGACCAACGGGGCCATCACGCCCCGCGACGCCGTGTCGAACGCGGCGAAGCTGGTGCGCGAGCACCTGAACATCTTCATCAACGTCGAGGACACCGCCGACCAGGCGCAGGACGCACCGGCCGAGGCGCCCCACAGCGCCGTATCGAACGAGAACCTCGACAAGAGCGTCGAGGAGCTCGAACTCTCGGTGCGCTCGTACAACTGCCTCAAGAACGCGAACATCAGGACGATCCGCGAACTCGTGCAGAAGACCGAAGCCGAAATGCTCAAGACCAAGAACTTCGGCCGCAAGTCGCTCAACGAGATCAAGGAAATCCTGCAGACGATGGGTTTGAGCCTCGGCATGCGCCTCGACCAGCCGGCGCCGCAGGGGCAGACGGAATAGAGACGCGATCGACAGCGTCGTGTACTGAGGATCATCAATGCGTCACCGAGTAGCTCACCGTAAGCTTGGACGGGTCACCGAGCACCGCATCGCGCTCCTCCGCAACCAGGCGGAAGCGCTCCTGCGCTACGGCCATATCGAGACGACCGTGCCGAAGGCCAAGGAACTGCGCCCCTTCGTCGAGCGCCTGATCACGATCGCCAAGCGCGGCATCGCCGACGGCAGCAGCCTGAAGGTGCTGAACGCGCGCCGCGAGGTGCTCGTGGACATCCAGGACCGCGACGTGGTGGCCAGGCTGTTCACCGACATCGCGCCGTTGTACGCGTCGCGCCCGGGCGGCTACACCCGGCTCCTGCGCGTCGGATTCCGGCAGGGCGACGCGGCCGAGATGGCCCTGGTCGAGCTGCTCGGGTTCGAGTACGACCCGAAGGCGAAGGCCGAGAAGGACGCCAAGGAAGACGCGAAGCCGAAGCCGAAGTCGGTGGGCGGGCGCCTGAAGGCGGCGGCCGACCGGTTGCGCGGCAAGCGCAAGGCCGAAGAGGCCGAGGGCGACGTCGCGGCCAAGGAAACCAAGAGCCAGGCGCGCGCCGCGGCCCGCAAGGGATCGAGCGGCGGCCGGCGTGGTCCGAGCGGCAGCAAGTAGAGACCATCCCGGCGCGGGTCTGCCGACCGGCGGACCAACGACAGTCGGACGAAGGGCCGCGTGGCACGACCGCGCGGCCCTTCGTACGTACGCCGCAGGCCGAGTGACCCGTCACGGCTGGGACATCGATTTCCTGAACAGATTCTTCATCACGTACGCCCCCATCATCGGGTTGGCCGCCATCCGTCGCTTGCAGTACGCAATGGCGTACTTCCACTCTTCCGCGAACGGGACGTAGAGGCGCACGACGCGACCGTCGTTCACGATCTGCGCCTGGATGCCGGCCCGCGGCACACCCAGCAGCATCTGGAACTCGTACGTGTCTCTCGGGCATCCACGCCTGTCGAGATAATCGAGGCAGCGGTGGATGAGCGGTTCGTCGTGCGTGGCGATCTCCGGGAAGTGGCCCTTGTCGAGCAGGAGCTGCACGTACTCGAACAACTTCTCCTTCATCGCCGGCTTGTCGGTGTACGCGATGGCCTTCGGCTCCTTGTAGATGCCGATGCAGATGCGCACCTTGCAGGGCTTGGTGTGCAGCGCCAGGATGTCGTCCTTCGTCCTGAACAGGCGTGACTGCAGCACGGTGCCGACGTTGTCGAAGTCGCTGCGGAGGGCCTTGAACAGGCGCAGGGTGACGTCCGTGAAGTCGTGGTCCTCCATGTCGACCGTGATCTGGAGGTGGTGGGACGCCGCATAGGCCACCACCCTTCGGATGTTCTCCAGGCAATACGCCTCGCTCTCGTGGATGCCCAACTGCGTGGGCTTGAGCGAGATGCTCGTGTAGCTCCGGCCGTTGAGCTGATCGATCATCCGAAAGTACAGCGCCACGGTGGCTTCGACGTCCTCGCGCTCGAAGACCTCCTCACCGAGCAGATCGACGGTTGCATGCAGCTTGTGCGCGTGCCACATCTCGTCCGCCTTGCGAACCCCGCTCTCCACGCCCTTGCCTGCCACGTACGGCGCCGCGAAGATCCTGACGATTGGCGCCGGCGCCAGATCGACGATTGCCCGCTTGATGTCCACACGCTCTCCCTTGCCATGCACGATGGCGGCGCCCAGGTCTGGCCGCGCGCCCCGGACGCGATGCTTCCATCTTAGCGCGTGAGTGCCGGCGACGGAACGTCCGGCGCGATGCGTCGTCGACGGTCGATCCCGCCGTGATGTGGCACAATGCACCTGTTCGATTCTCGCCGATGCCGGCCAGGGGCCGCGCGACAACGATCGGCCAGGGGGATTCATGAAGAGACTCGCGCTCATTCTCGCAGTCGTCTGTGCCGCACTCACGCTGCAGGCCCAGGCCGCTCCGGACGACGAGGTCGGTGCCTGGGAACGACGGGCACAGAACATCAGTATCATCCGCGACACCTGGGGCATTCCGCACATCTATGGGAAGACGGACGCCGACACGGTGTTCGGCGCCGTGTACGCGCAGGCCGAAGACGATTTCAACCGGGTCGAGACGAACTACCTCAATGCGATGGGGCGCCTGGCCGAAGCCGAAGGGGAGTCGGCTATCTACCGGGACCTTCGCATGAAACTCTTCATCGATCCCGACGCGCTCAAGGTCCAGTATCAGGCCAGCCCGGCGTGGCTGAAAGCCCTGATGGACGCGTACGCGGACGGCCTGAACTACTACCTCTACACGCACCCCGCGGTGAAGCCGCGGGCAATCAAGCGGTTCGAGCCCTGGATGGCATTGAGCTTCACCGAGGGCAGCATCGGCGGCGACATCGAGCGGGTCAATGTGGCTCAACTCGAGGCGTTCTACGGAGGCGGCCCGAAGCCCGGCGCGGCGACGGAAGAGGAGACCGAGTACGCGGAACCATCGGGGTCGAACGGCATTGCGATCGCGCCATCGAACACGGCCGACCGCCACGCGCTGCTGCTGATCAACCCGCACACATCGTTCTTCTTCCGCGCCGAACTGCAGATGGTCAGCGACGAAGGGCTGAACGCCTACGGGGCGGTCACATGGGGCCAGTTCTTCGTGTACCAGGGGTTCAACGAGCGCGCGGGCTGGATGCACACGACGAGCGCGGTTGACGACATGGACGAGTACCTCGAAACGGTGGCGAAGCGGGGCGACGCGTGGTACTACCGCTACGGATCCGAGGAGCGTCCGATCCGGGCCCAGACCATCGTCGTGCCCTACGCCACGGCCAACGGCATGGCCCGAAAAGAATTCACGGTCTATCGGACCCACCACGGTCCAATCGTCCGGGAGTCCGGCGGCAAGTGGGTGAGCGTCAAGCTGATGCAGGAGCCCCTGAAGGCCCTCATGCAGTCCTACCGCCGGACGAAGGCGAGAACCTACAAGGCGTTCCGGGACACGATGGAACTGCACACCAACTCGTCGAACAACACGATCTACGCCGACGCCGACGGAACCATCGCCTACTTCCACGGCAACTTCATCCCGAAGCGCGACCCCAGGTTCGACTGGACACACCCGGTGGACGGCAGTGACCCGGCAACCGAGTGGCGCGGGTTGCTCTCGATCGACGAGGCGCCGCACCTGCTCAACCCGGCGAGCGGCTGGCTCTACAACACCAACAACTGGCCGTGGACCGCGGCCGGTTCGAGCAGTCCGAAAAGGGCAGACTACCCCCTGTACGTGGACAGCGGCAGCGAGAACCCGCGCGGCACCCATGCGATCCGGGTCTTGAAGGACAAGACGGACTTCACGCTCGATTCGCTGATTGCGGCGGCATACGATAGCCAGCTTCCGGCGTTCCAGGAGCAGATTCCTGCGCTGCTGAAGGCCTGGGACCGCCTGCCGGCCGAACACGCATTGAAGACGAAGGTTGCGGAGCCAATCGCGCTCTTGCGATCCTGGGACCTCCGGTGGTCGGCGGACTCGGTTCCGACGACTCTGGCGGTCTATTGGGGAGAGGAGATTGCGCGTCGGGTGGGTGGCGAGGCCCGCAAGGCTGGCGTGTCGACGGAAGCCTACATCGTGACCAACACCACGTCCGAGCAGTTGATCGAGGCCCTGTCGGCGACCACCGACAGGTTGGCGACCGACTTCGGGACCTGGAAGACCCCCTGGGGTGATGTCAACCGCTACCAGCGCCTGACCGGCGACATCGTTCAGCCCTTCAACGACTCTGCACCCAGCGTCGCCGTGGGCTTCACCTCGTCGCGATGGGGCTCGCTGGCGGCGTTCGGCGCGCGGGTCTACACGGGCACGAAGAAGATGTACGGCACCTCCGGGAACAGCTTCGTGGCCGTTGTGGAATTCGGCGAACGCGTCCGGGCCAGGGCCGTGACAGCCGGGGGCGAGAGCGGTGACCCCACGTCGCCACACTTCAACGACCAGGCCACGCGGTACGCCACCGGCAACCTGAGGGAGGTCTACTTCTATCGCCCGCAGCTCGAGGGGCACATAGAGAGGCAGTACAGGCCGGGGCGGTAGACTGGACGAAAGGTGCTGGAGGTGCCACGGCTGCTGGAGGTGCTACGGGTGCCTCCCACCCGTCACCATCCGCATCGGGTTCATCGGCGTATCGGTCAGGCGCACGCCGGTGGCGTTGAAGATTGCATTTGCGATGGCCGCCGCAGTCGGGATCGTGGCCGGCTCGCCGAGGCCCTTCGCGCCCACCGTGTTGCACTCGGTGTCGTGCGGATCGATCGGGAGGCACGTCATGTCCGCGGGCACATCCATCGCGGTTGGCAGCTTGTAGTCGTGCAGGTTCGCGGTCAGCACCTGACCCGTCTGCGCGTCCATCACCCGCTGCTCGGTCAACCCGAACCCCAGCCCCATCGTCATGCCGCCGAAGACCTGGTTCTCGTAGGTCAGCAGGTTCATCGGGCGGCCGCTGTCGTGCGCGGCCAGCAGGCGAAGCACGCGGACTTCGCCCGTTCGCGTGTTCACCTCGACCTCGGCAAACTGCGCACCGAAGGGAAGCGCGACCTTTCCGGCCGGATGCGGGTGGCGCGTCCCAACGGCGACAATCGCCTGCTGCTGCTGGAGGGCCTTCAGGTCGCCGAGTGGGAGTTTCGTCTCGGGGTGACCGGAACGCGTGATCGCGCCGTCCGACAAGGACAACTCCGCCTGGGGTGCCTTCAACTGATCCGCGGCCATCTGCAGGATCTGTCGTCGGAGTTCGACAGCTGCCTGGCGAACGGCGGGGGCGTTGACGAGAACCGTCTGGCTGCCGCCCGATCCGACGGCGTACGGCGAGGTGCCGGAGTCGGCATGTTCGATCCGGATTCGCTCGAGCGGAATGCCGAGTTCCTCCGACGCCACCATCGCCATCACCGTCTTCGTCCCGGTGCCGATGTCCACGGCGCCGAAGTTGAGCGTCAAGCTGCCGTCCGCGGAGAGCCGTGCGATGGCGGTCGACACCGGCTCGCCAGGATAACCCCACATGCACGCGGCCACACCAACCCCGCGGCGGAGCGTGCCCGACGGGCGCGGCCGCTTCCGCGCCTCCGCCCAGCCGAATGCCTGCGCGCCTTCCGACAGGCAGCGCGACAGGCCATTCGACGTGTACGGCACGTTCTTGTATGGCTGCAGGCCGGTCGCCGTGTTCTTCAGACGGAACCCGACGGGGTCGATGACGAGGCGGTCGGCAAGCGCGTCCATCATCTGTTCCAGCGCCCACGCGGATTGCGGGAAACCCGGCGCACGGAACGCCCGCTCCTGTCCGGCATTCACGTAGACCGCCAGGTCCTCCGTCTTGACGTTCGGACACAGATAGAGGGACTGCGCGAGAAAGCTGGCGTCGGCCCAGCTCGCGTACGCGCCGACCACGCCACGGTTCACCATCTGGATCGCGGTCAGCGTGCCGTCCTTCGTCACGCCCGCCTTGATCGTCATCGTGTTGGCAGGTCGGTTGCCCACGCAGGTGAACGTGTCCTCGCGCGGGACGACGACCTTCACGGGCCGTCCGGTCCTGCGCGCGAGCAGCGCAGCCAGCACGGTGTGCTTGTTCAGCCCCAGCTTGCTGCCGAAGCCCCCGCCCATGTAGTGGCTGATGACGCGGACACGGTTGAGCGGAAGGTGCAGCACCTTGGCGAGAGCGCGCTGGACGTCGAACACGCTCTGGGTGGTATCCCACACGGTGAGTTGGCCGCCCTCCCACTGCGCCACCGATCCGTACGTCTCCATGGGAGAGTGGATTTCCACGCTCGTCCGGTAGGTGTCTTCCAGGACGATGTCCGCCTCGGCGAACCCCTTGGCGACGTCGCCACGCCCGTACGTCGACGGCGGCCTCACCGCATTGCCGCCCTCGTGCACGAGTGGCGCCCCAGGCTTCAGGGCCTCGTCCATGTCCACGACGAAGGGGCGGACGTCGTACTGCACCGTGATGGCGCGGAGCGCGTCGAACGCCTGGTACGGGGTCTCGGCCGCCACTGCGGCCACCTCTTCGCCCGCATAGCGGCAGTGCGGATCGAGCAGCCGGCTTTGGGCGCCCTTGTCCGCCTCGTCGTACCAGGGGATGCCGGCGTCCTCCTGGTCCGGGGTGATGACCGCGTGGACGCCGCGCACGTTCAGCGCCGCCGAAGCGTCCACGCTCTTCACCATCGCATGCCCGTGCGGGCAGCGAAGGATGGCGGCGTGCAGCATGCCGGGCAGGCTGACATCGAGCGTGAATTCCGCAGACCCGCTGGCGCGGGCGTAGGCATCGATGCGCGGCTGTCTGGTTCCGACGATCCTCGTCTTCTCCCAGGGCGGGAGCGGAAGCCCCGCCTGCTCCTGCGCGGGTGCCGGCGGCTGCGGGTCGTGGTCGCGGTACGGGTTCGAGCTGTCGTGAGCCATCTCTCCCCTCCGGTGCGCCAATCTTACAGTTTGCCGCCCCCCTTCCGCCAGTTACGTACAAAGAAACGGGCCGCGAGATCGTCACAATCTCCCGGCCCGGCCGTCCACGTCGACTGACGCGTCACCTCGACTGACGTTCGACCCCGACTGACACGGATCCCCGACTATCCCTATTCTTCCTCTTCCGCCGCCTCGCCCTTCTCGGCCTTGTAGGCAGCGATGATCTTCGACTGGATGTGGCTCGGCACGTCCTCGTAGTGCGAGTACTCCATGTGATACGAGCCGCGGCCGCCGGTTGCCGACGTGAGTTGCTGCTCGTAGGTCAGCATCTCCGACATCGGAACCTGCGCCTTGATGACCGTCATGCCGCCGCGCGTGTCCATGCCTGCGATGCGACCGCGCCGCCCGTTGAGATCGCCCATCAGGTCGCCGGCGAAGTCGGACGGCGCGTAGACCTCGACGTTCATGATCGGCTCGAGGATCGTCGGCCGGCAGCGCGTCATGGCGTCCTTGAACGCGAGTCGGCCGGCCATCTTGAACGAGAGTTCGTTCGAGTCCACGTCGTGGTACTTCCCGTCCACGAGCGTGACCTTGAAGTCGACGACCGGGTAGCCCGCCAGGTAGCCGCGCAACCGGGTCTCCTGGATGCCCTTCTCGACCGCCGGCCTGAACGTCTGCGGAATGGCGCCGCCGAAGATGTCGTCCACGAACTGGAAGTCGCTGCCGCGGGGCAGCGGCTCCATTCGGATGCTGCAGTCGCCGAACTGACCGTGTCCGCCCGTCTGCTTCTTGTGGCGGCCGTGCGCGTCGGTCGCCGCGGTGATCGTCTCACGATACGGGATCTTCGGTGGCTTGAGGTTCACTTCGACGCCGAACCGCCGCTTCATCTTCGCGACCGTGACCTCGATGTGGAGCTGGCCCTGGCCCGACAGCAGCAGTTCCTTCGTCTGCGGATCGCGGCTCGAGCGGATCGTCGGATCCTCCTCCTGCAACCGCTGCAGCGCGCCGCTGATCTTGTCCTCGTCGCCGCGGCTCTTCGGCTCGACGGCGTACGACAACACCGGTTCGGGGAACTTCATCGGCTTGAACGCGACGCCGCCCTTGTCGGCGAGCGTGTCGTTGGTCACCGTCTCCTTGAGCTTCGCGACCGCGCCGATGTCGCCCGCCTTGATCTCGGGCACGTCGGCCTGCGTCTTGCCCTGCAGCAGTACGAGGTGGCCGAGGCGCTCGGTCGTCTCCTTCGTCAGGTTGTGGACCGTGCTGTCGGCCTTGAGCGATCCGCTCATCACCCGGAACATCGTGATCCGGCCGGCGAACGGGTCGGCGACGGTTTTCCAGACGAACGCGGCGTACGGGCCGGATTCGGACGCGGTGACGCTGACTTCCTCGCCACCTCTCGTGCCCTTCACGGCGCGCTCGGACGGCGCGGGCACGTAGGCGATGACGGCGTCGAGCAGTGGCTGCACGCCGACGTTCAGGATGGAGGAGGTGCAGAACAGCGGGAAGATACGGCGTCCGAGCACTGCGCTCCGCAGGCCGCCGACCAATTCTTCCTGCGTCAGCGTGCCGGCCTCGAAGAACTTCTCCATCAGCTTGTCGTCAGCCTCGGCCACCATCTCGATGAGCGCGTCGCGCGCCGCCTGCGCGTCACCCTCGAGAGCCGCCGGGACCGCTTCTTCCTTGAACTTGCCGCTGCCGTCCGTGTCGTAGACGTAGGCCTTCATGCCGACGAGATCGACCACGCCCTTGAACGACTTCTCCTCGCCAATCGGCATCTGCACCGGGATGATCGTGCGGCCGAATGCAGCCTGCAGCGAGTCGAGCGTCCGGCTCAGGCTCGCGCGCTCACGGTCGAGCCGATTGACGACGACCAGACGGGGCAGTTCGAATTCCTCGGCTGCTTCCCAGACCTTCTCGGTCTGCACCTCGACGCCCGACACGGCATCGACGACCAGCAGCGCGGCGTCGCACACACGCATCGCGGCCAGCGTGTCGCTGAGGAAGTTGCCGAACCCAGGCGTGTCGATCAGGTTGATCTTGTGCTTGTTCCATTCGGCGTAGGCCTGGCTGGCGGCGAGCGTGTGCTTGCGCGCGACTTCTTCTTCGTCGAAGTCCGTCAGCGTCGTCCCGTCGTCAACCTTGCCGAACCGGTTCATCATGCCGGTGTCGAACAGGACGGCCGCGGCGAGTTGCGTTTTGCCGGCGCCCGAGTGGCCGGCGAGTGTGACGTTACGAATGGTGGCGGCGTCATAGACCTTCATAGACGGGAATCCTCCTGCTCCGGCGCGAGGGGCATAAACCCCAATCATATCAGGGGATCAGGAGTCGGGACGATTTTTCAGGGATGCTGACAAAACCGTCAGACGGCACCAAATTCTCCAGGAAAGTCAGTCCGGCCGCGACCGGTCACATTACGGCTGTTTCGGGAATACGAGGGGGTACAATCAAGTCCTGGCATCGCCTTTCACAATGCGTTTCGTGAGAAGGGAGAACGTGTGCGCCACGCGAGCCGGCTTCTCTTCGGTCTACTGCTCGTCGGGCTTGCTTCCGTCGTTGCCGACCGTGCCTTGTATGCGATCGGGCCGGACCAAGCTGCGCAGACGCAGGCTCCCTCGTTCCGGAGCGGTACGACGCTCGTCCAGGTGGACGTGATCGTGCGAGGGCGTGGGCGCCACTTCGTGACCGACCTCCGCAAGGCGGACTTCCAGGTCCTGGAGGACGGCGTGCCGCAGCGGATCGACCAGTTCTACCTGGTCGCCGACCAGGAGATGGATGCCGAGTTCCCGTGGACCCAGGATTCCCCAAAGGACGGCGCCAAGGCGGAGCCCGTGCCGGTCTCGTCACCCGAGCAACGGGTCTTCGTGCTGGCCTTCGATCAACCGCACCTCGCCTTCGGGAACGGACGCCGCGCCAGGGAGGCGGCGTTGACGTTCTTGCGCGGCCAACTGCGGCCGGGCGACCTGGCGGGTGTGGTGGTGGGCAACCGCATGACGAACCGGCGTCTCACCAGTGATCGATCCGAGCTGGTCTCCGCGGTGAACGGCGTCGAGATGAACCCCGATGCGATGGCGTTGTACTCGGAGTACTTCCGGGAATGGCCTCGCTTCCGCGACCTCGCCGAGTTGTGGGACGTCTGGCGTGGCGACGCGTCGATCAAGCAGGGGGTGGTGGCCCGCGCGTTGTCCGAGGGCGGCCTGGCCTCGAGCCAGGACCTCGGGAAGGCGGCGGACGTGGTCACGACGACGGGCGACAACGAGGCCAGGGAGGCGACCGACCAGCGTGTGAGCGCCAAGGCGCAGCGGGGTGTGGACGAGTTCCGCCGCGCGACGAATGAGACGATCACGATGCTGAGCACGTTGACCCGGGGGTTGGCGCGAATGCCGGGACGCAAGACCGTCATCCTCCTCTCGGACGGGTTCGTCGTCGAAGAGGCCTGGGCGCCGCTGCGGGACGTGGAGGCGGCTGCGGCACGGGCGGACGTCCGCATCTATGCGATCGACACGCGAGGGCTGAACAACGAGACGCTCGACGGGGACATCGTCACGAAGACCCAGCCGGAGGCGATCGGCACCATGCGCTCGCCCGACATCGCGTACGACGGATTGGCCGAGCTGACGACCGCAACCGGCGGGTACGCCGTCATGCGCCGGAACGACATGGCCGACGTGCTGTCGGACATCGATCGCGACACGAGCAGCTACTACGTGATCGGGTACCGGCCGACCCAGTCCACGGCCGACGGGAAGTTCCGGAAGATCGAGGTGAAGGTGGCCCGCAAGGGCGTCGAGGTTCGCGCGCGCAAGGGATACGTGGCGGGTTATCAATAGGCAGCCAGGCGGACAGGCGGAGAGGCGTGGAGGCCGCCTTCCCCCTATCCGCCTATTCGTATCGCAGTGCCTCGATCGGGTCGAGGCGAGAGGCTCGGAACGCGGGGAACAGTCCGAAGAAGATGCCGACCGAGGCCGAGAATGCGAACCCGATGGCGAAGGACCACCAGGGCATGGAGACGGGGAGCGGCGTGAACGTGCGAACCGACACGCCAACGGCCGCGCCGATGATGACGCCCAGGATCCCGCCGACCGACGTGAGGACGACGGCCTCCAGCAGGAACTGCCAGAGGATCTCGCGGCGGCGTGCGCCAAGCGCCTTGCGCACGCCGATTTCCCGCGTGCGCTCGGTGACCGAGATCATCATGATCGCCATCACGCCGATGCCGCCCACCATGAGCGCGATCGACGAGATGACGACGAGCGCCAGGTAGATCGCGCCGGTCGCCTGGTCGAAGAACTTCAGGGCCATGTCCTGCGTCGCCACGTCGAAGTCGTTCGGCTGGTTCAGCTTCAGCTTGTGGCGGATGCGCATGACCGTCTCGACCTCGCGCATCGCCGCCTCGCGCGAGACGCCCTCCTTCGGCACGCAGAAGATCTGTGCCGAGCGTCCGGTCCGGCGGCGACCGCCCGTCGCGACCGTGCCGAACAGCTTGGCGAATGTCGTGTACGGGATGACGGCGAGCGCGTCCTGCTGATTGCCGAGGCCGCCGATGCTCGGACGCGGTGCGGCCACGCCCACCACGGTGTACTGCGTGCTGCCGATCCGGATCACCTTGCCGAGCGCGTCGGTGTTGCCGAAGAAGGCCTTGAACGGCACCTGCCCGATCACGACCACGTTGCGGCGGTGCGTCACCTCGTTCTCGGTGAAGAAGCGGCCCTGCTCGATCTTCAGGAAGTTGATGTCGGTGAACTTCTCGCTCGCGCCGAGGATGCTGATCGACTGGGTCTTCTCGCTCCGATAGAACATCCGCTCCTGCCCCTGGACCCAGGCATCCACGGCTTGCAGCGAGGGGATCTCCGCCTGGAGGACCCGCGCATCCTCGATCGTCAGATTCGGCCGCTTCATCAGCTCCTTGCGGTCGATCCCCGATCCGGCGCTCGCAAAGCTCACGCGGGCGACGATGATCGTGCTCGGGCCGAGTTCCCGGATGAGATCGCGGAAGGAATTGTCGAAGCCACGGATGATCGAGCTCATCCCGACGATCGCGGTGATACCGATGACCACGCCGAGCACCGTGAGGCCCGAACGCATCTTGTTGGCCCTGATGGTGCCCAGGGCCATCCCAATCGTGTCGGCGAACAGCGCGAGACGAACCGCCATGGGTAACACTCGTCAGGAGTCAGGAGCGAGACATCAAAACCGAGATCTAGAACAGAGAATCCAGGATCGAGAATCCGGCTACTCGCGACGCAACGCCTCGATCGGATCGAGCTTGGCCGCCTTGACAGACGGGTAGAGCCCGAAGAACAGCCCCACCACGGCCGTCATCCCGATGCCGATGACGACGGCCCACAAGTGAACTGACGCCGGCATTGGCGTGAACTTGGTCACCAGCCACGCGGCGAAGAACCCGAGCCCGGTCCCGACGACGCCGCCCATCGTGGACAGCGTCACCGACTCGACCAGGAACTGGAAGATGATGTCGCGCTTGCGGGCGCCGAGCGCCTTCCTGAGGCCGATCTCGGCGGTTCGCTCGCTGACCACCATCAGCATGATGTTCATGATCACGATGCCGCCGACGACCAGCGACAGCGCGACGACGCCAATCAGGACGCCGAAGATGCCGCTCGTGATCTGCTTGAACATGCCCAGGAACGTGTCGGACGTGAACAGGCCGAAATTGTCCTTCTGTTTCGGCTTCAGCCGGCGCTCGATGCGCAGCGCCGCCGTCGCGGTGTCCATCGCCCTGACGGTGTCCTGCGCGTCGAACGGCTTGGCGGTCAACTGGATGTACTGCCGCGCGCCGAACAGCTTCTGGCTGACCGCGATCGGAATCATCGCGAACTGATCCTGCGAGTTGCCGAACACCGACCCCTTCTTCTCGTGCACGCCTACCACGCGCATGTGCATCCCGGCAACCGTGATCATCTTGTCCAGCGGGTCTTCGTCGAGGAAGAGCTTGTCCGCGACGTCCCACCCGATGAGCGTCACGGGCCGCTTCCGTTCGATCTCCATCGGCGTGACCAGCCGGCCGCGCTCCACCTTGTACGCACCGAACTGCACGTAGTCGCGGCTGACGCCCTGGATCTGCACCGAGTCGATGACGCGATCCCTGTAACGCACCTCGCCCCGGGACTCCGACTGGCTCATCACGGCCTGGATCGGCACGCCCGCCAGCCGGACGGCCGTCGCGTCCCGCTCGGTGATCGGCGGATTGCCCGCGACCTTGTCGAACTCCTCTTCGCTCGTGATGGCGCCGTACCGATCGATGGTGAACGTCCCCACGCCGAGCTCGGTGACGATGGCGTCGGTCACGTAGTCGTTGATGCCCTGGACCAGCGACACGACGGCGATGATCGAGGTGACGGCCACGATGTTCCCGAGCACGGTCAGGAACGACCGGAGCTTGCTTCCCCAGATCGCGCGGAGCGCAATCGTGATGGACTCGAAGAGCTGGTTCATGGCGCCGCTACTTCTTGGCGTCCTCGATCTTCACCTGCCCGCCATCGGCCAGATTGCGCACCGAGGTGAACGGGCCGGTGATGACGCGATCCTTCGCCTTCAGGCCGCTCAGGACCTCGAAGTACTTGTCGCCGGCAATGCCGGTCTTGACCGGAACGAAGGTCACCTTGTTGTCCTTGTCGACGACGAAGACGCCCTCGGTCTCCTTCTTCGTCTGTCCCGGTTTGAGCTCCGCGGCTTCGACCGTGGTCGCAGTCGAAGGACGGCGGCCTTTTTCCGGCGCCGGCTGTCTCACGACGTTGCCCTTTGCGTCGTACGTCAGCTCGCGGACGGTCAGCGCCTGGATCGGCACGGAGATCGCCCCGCTGCGCGTCGCGGTGGTGATGTCCGCCGTGCAGGTGAATCCGGGACGCACGTCAGGAATCTGGCCTTCGATCGTCACCACCACCTTGAAGTTCGTCGCCTGTCGGACGCCGCCGACGCTGGCCGACGTGGCGTTGATCGGGCTGTTGCCGATCTCGGTCACCTTCGCCGCGAACGACCGATCCGGCAGCGCGTCGATCGTGACCTTCGTCTTCTGACCAAGCTGCACGGTCGGGATGTCCGTCTCGTCCACCTCGATCTCGGCCTCGATCACGGACATGTCGGCCACGGTGAGCAGCACGACGCTCGGGTTGTTGGTGAACCCGACAACCGCCGTCTCGCCCTCTTCCACGTTGCGCTTGATGACGAGACCGTCGATCGGCGACTCAATCGTCACTCGGCTCAAATCGTGCTGCGCCGACTCGAGGTCGGCCTGTTGGCTTCGGATCCGCTGGTCGGCGGTGGACACGGCCTGTTCCGCGTTCTTGACCTCGCCCCGCCGGATTGCCACGGCGTTCTCCGCCTGTTCCAGCGCCTGCTTGGTGGCCAGGCTGTCCTTGTCCAGCCGCTGCTGCCGCTGGAGTTCCTCGGTGGCCTGTTTCAGGTTCACCCGGGCGTTCTCGAGCTGGGTCCGCGCCTGCTGCAGCGAAATCCGCTGCTGTTCGAGCGACGCCTGGCTGACCTGGAGCCGGCTGCGCACGTTGCGGGGGTCGACCTGCAACAGGAACTGGCCGGTCTTCACCCGGTCGCCTTCTTCCACGGCCAGCTTCATCACCTTGCCCGACACCTCGGAGGTGATGTTGACCGTGCGCCGCGCGCGGATCTTGCCGGAGGCCGAGACGACCGACTCGAGGTCGCGCTGCTTGATGGCCTCGACGGTGACCGTCGGGCCTTCGGTCTTCTTGAACGCAAAGTTGGCCCAGATCATGGCGCCGACGAGGATGACGATACCCAACCCGATGAAGACTTTCTTGCGCGTCATGAACTAGCTCCGGGCGGCCATGAAAGCCGCAAAGCCGATCGCGATCACTGCGTAGATCCCGAACAAGACGAAGGCCACCGTCCTTGTCTTCTTCTGGAACGCCATGCCGATGCCGATCGCCAGCACCGCCACCCACCAAATACGGAAGATGTCCGCCATGCCGAGAAGCCGCGCGAGGAAACTGCCCTCCGGCAGGAACGGCATGAGGACCGCGAGGTTGGTCGCGCTCGTGAGCGACTCGCGCAGGTAGTTCACCGGGGTGAGCACGAGCGCTCCGATGACGCCAATCGCGCTGGAGTGGACGACCACCGCGAACGCTTGCTTGAACGACCCCTTGCCGCCCATCAGCGCGCCGAACACCAACATCGCCAGGCCGGCGATGACGGCCCAGACGATCGGCGGCATGATCGCCATCATCGCGATCGAGAACACTTGACGGCCCAGCGAAGGATCCATGATGCCCTTGCGCATCTCCGCTTCCATCGGGCCGCTGACCGTCATGCCGAAGGCTTCGACCTGGCGTATGGCCTCGTCCAGCGTCGCCTGCTTGCCGACCTCGGTCGACTGGAACCAGGCGCCGGACCCGGCGGTCACGAGGATGACCAGTAGCGCCATCCCAATCCATTGCGGGTGGGCGACAACCGCCGCAAACGTGTCGCGCGGCGAGGTGATCACGCCAACCAACCTGGTGACGAGCCCCTTCGGGGGCACGGACGACACAGTCACCGTGGTGTCAGCCTGGGGCACAGCGTCGGGCGGAACGGTGGTCTGGCTCATATCGCGGCGCCTTTCCTTCGGGGGCAAACGCACAATTCTACCCCGTCTCACGAATATACGAGGGGAAGCGTCGGGATGTTTCCCCGATGTTTTCCGAACAGCGCACAAATGGTTGACGGCGTTACGGCTTCTGCGCCCACGCGGAATTGCCGGGGGAACCCGTTGCGGCCGCCTCTCCGTTGTCGTATCCCAATCTTGCCCGCTGAGTTCATGATTTTTGGCGGCGTGCCGTATGGTACAGAGGGAGTAGCGTGTGCGCTGGGGACGTGTGGCCGGCCGGCGCGGTGAGGCTGCCGCGGGCAGTCCAGTATGTCGCTGTGTTTCCAATAGGTTGCGGGCACCGGGATGCGGAATGCCGCAAGCTCCGCTCCATGGTGACCGTTCGTCGTTCAGATCTGTGGGCGTCCAATGGCCTGCGCGTTGCCTCTACAGTAAGAGGGCCGGACGACCGACAAGATCACGGAACGCGGGACGTGTGACCGAAGTCCCTCGCGGCGCGCGGCGGCCGGTCAGGCGTGGGATCAGACGGGTGCTCTCGGGGTGTCGTTGCCAGTGGTTAGTGTGTCAACAGCAGTCTCTCAGCGTGTAGCCGATCATGCCCGTTCGGATTGGTGAGCTCCTGCTCAAGGAGAAGCGGATTTCCCCCGACCAACTCCAGGAGGCCTTGAACTACCAGAAGGCCAACGGGGGCAAGCTGGGGTTGAACCTCGTCAAGCTCGGGTTCGTGAAGGACGAGGAGATCACCGCCTTGCTCAGCCGGCAGTACGGTGTGCCGTCGATCGACCTCGCCGAATTCGAGATCGACGGGTCGGTGATCAAGCTCGTGCCGGCCGAAACCGCCCAGAAATACCAGATCCTTCCCCTCAGCCGCGCGGGCGCGACGCTCACGATCGCGATGACCGATCCGACGAACGTCTTCGCCATGGACGACATCAAGTTCATGACGGGGTACAACGTCGAGCCGGTCGTGGCCTCCGAAGCCGCCGTGATGGACGCCATTCAGCGCTACTACAAACTGGCGGCCAAGGGGAGTGGGGGCAACGGCAACGGTGTCGGCGGGCAGAGCGCGCTCGATTTCGCGACGGCGGCGCTGCAGGACCTGCCTCAGATGGACGCCTCCGAAGTGGAGGTGCTCGAGGAACTCGAGGAGATCAGCGTCGAGGCGCTGGCCAGGCAGGGCGAGGAGGCGCCGGTCATCCGGCTCGTCAACGTGATGCTGATGTCGGCCATCCAGAAGGGCGCGAGCGACATCCACATCGAGCCGTACGAGAAGGAGTTGCGCATCCGGTACCGCATCGACGGTGTGCTGTACAACATCATGGCGCCGCCGATGAAGTTCCGCGATCCAATCGCCTCGCGCGTCAAGATCATGTCGAAGCTCGACATCGCGGAGAAGCGCCTCCCGCAGGACGGACGGATCAAGATCCGGTTCAACGAATCGGGCCGCAACAAGGAGATCGACTTCCGAGTTTCCTGCCTCCCGACGCTCTTTGGCGAGAAGATCGTCCTCCGTCTCCTCGACCGCGACAAGCTGATGCTCGACATGACGAAGCTCGGGTTCGAACCCGAGTCGCTGGCGCGGTACGAGGAAGCGATTGGCCGCCCGTGGGGCATGGTGCTCGTCACGGGCCCGACCGGCAGCGGCAAGACGAACACTCTCTACTCGTCGATCGCCAAGCTGAACACCCCGGACACGAACATCATGACCGCGGAGGATCCTGTCGAATTCAACCTCCCCGGCATCAACCAGGTGCAGATCAGGGATGGCATCGGCCTGAACTTCGCGGCGGCGCTCCGCGCGTTCCTCCGCCAGGACCCGAACATCATCCTGGTCGGCGAGATCCGCGATTTCGAAACGGCGGAAATCGGCGTCAAGGCGGCGCTCACGGGGCACCTCGTGCTGTCGACGCTCCACACCAACGACGCGCCGAGCACGATCAACCGGCTGATGAACATGGGGATCGAGCCGTTTCTGGTGGCCAGCTCGGTCAATCTCATCTGCGCACAGCGTCTCGTTCGCCGGGTGTGCAAGGCGTGTGGCGAGCCCGTGCCGGTGCCCGCCCCGGCGCTCACGAAGATCGGCTTCGGGCCAGAGGACGCCGCCTCGGTCACCCCGCTCAAAGGGCGGGGCTGCGAGAAGTGCAACAACACCGGGTTCAAGGGCCGCCTCGGCCTCTACGAGGTCATGGAGGTCGACGACGAGATCAAGGAGCTCATCCTGGTCGGCGCGTCGGGCCTCGAACTCAGGCGGAAGGCCGTCGAGCGCGGCATGATCACGCTGCGCCAGAGCGGCCTGCGCAAGATCAAGGACGGCGTGACGACGGTCGAGGAAGTACTGCGCGAGACGGTGAACTAGCCTCAAGGACGAATCATCGATGGCCACACTGCCGGAGCTGCTGAAGAAGACCGTGGAAATGGACGGTTCGGACCTCCACATCACGACGAACACGCCGCCGCAGGTTCGCGTGAACGGGAAGCTCCAGCGTCTTCCGATGCCCGAGCTCACGGCCGCCGACACCAAGCAGCTCATCTACAGCGTCCTCACCGACGCGCAGAAGAAGCGTTTCGAAGAGACGATGGAGCTGGACTTCTCGTTCGGCATCCGCGGCATCGCGCGCTTCCGGTGCAACGTCTTCAACCAGCGCGGCGCCGTCGGCGGCGTCTACCGGCTCATTCCCGAGAAGATTCGCGGCTTTCAGGAACTCGGGCTGCCGTCGGTCATTGCCAGGCTGTGCGAGAAGCCCCGCGGCCTCGTGCTCGTCACCGGCCCGACGGGCAGCGGCAAGTCGACCACGCTGGCGGCGATGCTCGACAAGATCAACGGCGAACGTCAGGAGCACATCCTGACCGTCGAAGACCCCATCGAGTACATCCACAACCACAAGGGGTGTCTCGTCAACCAGCGCGAAGTACACAGCGACACCGCCGGCTTCGGGGCGGCGCTGCGGGCCGCGCTCCGCGAGGACCCGGACATCGTGCTTGTCGGCGAGATGCGTGACCTCGAGACGGTGGAAGCCGCGCTGCGGATCGCGGAAACCGGCCACCTCACGTTCGCCACCCTGCACACGAATTCCGCCGCGCAGACGATCAACCGCATCATCGATATCTTCCCGGCGCACCAGCAGGGGCAGATCCGCACGCAGCTCTCGCTCGTGCTCGAGGGCATCATCTGCCAGACGCTGCTGCCCCGGGCGTCCCAGCCGGGACGCGTCGTCGCGCTCGAGATCCTCATCCCGACCTCGGCCATCCGAAACCTGATCCGCGAGGACAAGGTCCACCAGATCTACTCGTCGATGCAGGCGGGGCAGGAGAAGGTCGGCATGCAGACGCTCAACCAGTCTCTCGCGACGCTGTACCTGCGACGGCAGATCACGATGGACGTCGCGCTTCAGGCTTCCTCGCACAAGGACGAATTGGTGGACATGATCAACCGCGGGGTCGGCGTGGTCGAAGGCGCCGGGCTCGGGCGGTCGGCGGGCGTCGTGCCGCCGCCGGTTCGCAAGCGGTAGGCCTCAGCGGGACGGTCGTTGCACACGGGGAGCACGTGCCATGGCGACGTTTGCATACACGGGACGGAGACGCGGCGGCGAGACGGTGACGGGCGAGCGCGCGGCCGAGACCATCGAGGCCGCCACCGCCGCACTGCGCCGCGAGCAGATCCTCGTCACGAAGATCGCCCCGGTCAGGGCGAAGGCCGAGACGCCCGCGAAGGGGTCGAAGGGCCGGGCGGTCGCCGCCAAGAACCTCGCGGTCTTCACGCGCCAGTTCTCGGTCATGATCGACGCCGGCCTTCCGCTCGTGCAGTGCCTCGACATCCTGGGGAGCCAGGAGGAGGACAAGCACTTCGCGAAGACCATCCACGACACGCGGACCGACGTCGAGGGCGGGTCGTCGCTCGCCGACGCGATGAAGAAGCACCCGAAGACGTTCGACCCGCTCTTCACCAACATGATTGCCGCCGGCGAAGCAGGCGGTATCCTCGACACCATCCTCAAACGTCTCGCGGTCTACATCGAGAAGAACGTCAAGCTGAAGGGGCAAGTGAAGTCGGCCATGATCTACCCGGTCGCGGTCCTCGTGATCGCCTTCGGGGTTGTCGCCATCATCCTGTGGAAGGTCATCCCGACTTTCGCGACGATGTTCGCCGGCCTCGGCGCCGATCTCCCGCTGCCGACCCGCGTCGTCATCGCCCTGAGCAACGGGCTGGTGCGGTTCGCGCCGTTCATCATCGTCGGCATGGTGGCCGCCGTGTTTGGCGTTCGGCAGTACTACACGACCGCCGGGGGGCGCCGCGCCATCGATCGGCTGATGCTGAACCTGCCGGTGCTCGGGATGATCCTCCGCAAGATTGCCGTGGCCCGGTTCTGCCGCACGCTATCCACGCTCATCAGCTCGGGCGTGCCGATCCTCGACGGCCTCGAGATCACCGCCAAGACCGCGGGTAACGCGGTCATCGAGGACGGCATCATGAGCACGCGCAAGAGCATCGAGCGCGGCGAGACGGTGTCGGCGCCGCTCAAGGAAACCGGGGTGTTCCCGGCGATGGTCACGCAGATGATCGGCGTCGGCGAGGCCACGGGTGCGCTCGACACGATGCTGTCGAAGATCGCGGACTTCTACGAGGAGGAAGTGGACACCGCCGTCGCCGGCCTGCTGACGCTGCTCGAACCGATCATGATTGCCTTCCTCGGCATCATCGTCGGCGGCATCGTCATCGCGATGTACATGCCGATCTTCTCGATGATCTCGAAGCTGACGTAAGGGCAGTCGCCACGGCTGACCCACACCCGGCCACGAGCCGCTTACAGCGTGCCACTGTGCTCATGGAACCCTCCGATAGGCGCCGCCGGCTCGCCTGGCTGATCGCCATCCGGGCGGCGATCAGTGCGGTCCTGCTCGGGTCGGGCGTGCTGATTGAAATCAACGCGCCGGGCGTCCTGCCGCTCACGCCGTTCTACCTGCTGATCGGCCTCACCTTCGGTTTCACGGCGCTCTACGCCTTCGCGTTGCCGTACGCGGATCACTGGCTCTGGATGGCCGACGCGCAGTTGGTGGGCGATGCCTTCGTCGTCTCGGGATTCATCGCCGTCACGGGCGGGGTGACGAGCTACTTCTCGCTGCTCTACGTGCTGCCGATCATTGCCGCCAGCACCGTGCAGGGACGGCGCGGCGCCGTGACGATCAGCGTGCTGTCCTCGCTGATCTATGTCGGCCTCGTCGCCGCACAGTACCATGGCGGGTTCAACGCGATGTCCGCGTGGTTTCCGCAGCCGCCCGAGCTGCCGCCGACGCGTGTCGCCGAGTACACGGTGGCCATCAACGTCTTCGCCTTCGTGGCGGTCGCGAGTCTGTCCGGCTCGCTGGCCGAGCGGCTCAAACGGGCCGGGGCGCGCCTCGAGCGCGCGTCCACCGAGATTGCGAACCTCCAGGCGTTCAACCAGGACGTCATCGACAGCCTGATGAGCGGCCTCGTCAGCATCGATGTTGCGGGCCGAATCCTGTCGTTCAACCACGCGGCCGAGAAGATTACCGGGCAGTCGTACGAGTCGGTCGTCGGCCGCGCTGCCGCCGATGTCCTCCATCTTCCCGACGCTGTGAGGAGCGCGTTGACGAACGACCTCGACGGGGAGCGGACGCGGCGCGCCGAATTTCCCTATCCGATGCCGACCGGAGGGACGATCGAGATCGGCCTCGTGGTCGCTCACCTTCTCGCGCCAGGCGGCCGAATGGGCTACCTGCTCACCTTCCAGGACATCACCGACGTGAGGCGGCTGGAGCGAGATGCGCGGGTCAAGCAGCGGCTCGCGGCGGTTGGCGAGATGGCCGCCGGCATTGCCCACGAGATTCGCAACCCGCTCGCGTCGATGGCCGGATCCATCCAGGTCCTGCGTGAGGAGTTGTCGCTGAACGAGGACCAGGCACAGTTGATGGACATCGTGCTCCGGGAGTCGAAGCGGCTCAACGAGACGATCCGGAGTTTCCTCGCCTACGCGCGGCCGCAGCGCGCCGCGGTCGAGCGTCTCGACCTGCGAAAGACCGTGGCCGACACGGCCCTGCTGCTCAGGAACAGCACCGAAGTGTTGGCGTGCCACGCGATCGACGTGGACGTGGCGGCCGACCCGGTCTGGTTCGACGCGGACGAAGGGCAGATACGACAGATCGTCTGGAACCTGGCCACCAATGGCCTGCGCGCGATGCCGTCCGGCGGCCGACTCCGCCTCGCGGTGCTGGCCGCCCTCCCGCCTTCGGCTACCAGTTCGTCGCCCGCCGACCGGTACGGAGCCGCCGTCCTGGAGATCGAGGATGAGGGGGTCGGCATCCCTCCCGAGGAGCTCGACGGAATCTTCCAGCCGTTTCACGGCACCTTCGGCCGCGGCAGCGGCCTTGGCCTCGCCATCGTCTATCGCATCGTCACCGACTACAACGGCGAGATCGATGTCACCTCGACCGTGGGGCGTGGGACGAGGTTCAGGGTGGTGCTGGGGGCTCCCGCAGCCGGGCTCGGCGGATAGGTGCCAGCGAATGGTCGTCAGTGGATCACGCCGACAGGCCTCGTGGCAGCGTGGTCAATTCCAATCGGGGGCTGCGCGCGTGGCAGAAGGCGGTGCGACTGGCCGCCGCCGCCTGCCGGTAGAGAGCAGATTGAGGCATGATCTCGTGGTATTGTCGCAGCGTGCGGCGGGAGTCGCGCGGGGAGCGACAGGCTGGCACTGAACCACCGGCGGCTGGCAACTGAGGGAGGAAGGCACTGATCCGTCCATGACCGAAACCCCGCGCCTGCTCCTCGTCGACGACGAACCCTCCATTCGGCAGCTGTTGCTGTATCGGTTGCGAAGGGAGGGGTACGAGGTGTTGCTCGCGGCCAACGGGCGGGAGGCGATCAAGACGCTCGAGGCCGGCGGGATCGATCTGCTGATCTCGGATATCCGGATGCCGGACATGAACGGCGTCGAGGTCCTGCGGGCGGCCAAGCAGCTCGACCCGGACATCCTCGGTATCGTCATCACCGCGTTCGCGTCGAAGGAGACCTCGGTCGAGGCGCTGCGCCTGGGTGCGTCGAACTACGTCGAGAAGGGCGGCCCGGAGTTTCCGGCGGAGGTCGTCGAGGTTGTCCGGAAGGCGCTCGAGCAGCGGCAGCTCCGGCGCGAGCGGCGCGAGCTGCAGCAGGAGAACCTGCTGCTCAAGCGCACGCTCGGCACCGCGCACCAGTTCTGCAACATCATCGGCCGCAGCGACTCGATGGTGGCGGTATTCCGCCTGATCGAGACCGTGGCGGGGACGACGAGCACCATCATCGTGACCGGCGAGTCGGGCACGGGCAAGGAACTGGTGGCGCGGGCCATCCATTTCAATTCGCCGCGTCGCGACCGGCCGTTCCTCGCGCTCAACTGCGGCGCGCTGCCCGAGAACCTCCTCGAGTCGGAGCTGTTCGGCCACGTGCGGGGGGCGTTCACCGGGGCGGCGGTGAACAAGAAGGGCCTCATCGAGGTGGCGGAGCGGGGCACGGTGTTCCTCGACGAGATCGCCGAGATGACGCCGATGATGCAGGTGAAGCTGCTTCGCGTGTTGCAGGAGCGGCGCTTCCGCCGGGTCGGCGGCCTCGACGAGATCGAAGCCGACATCCGCATCATCGCTGCGACCAACCAGGATCTGCAGAAGGCCGTCGCGGAAGGCCGCTTCCGCGAGGATCTCTTCTACCGGATCAACGTGATCCCGATCCACCTGCCGCCGCTTCGCGAGCGCCGGGAAGACGTGGTGCTGCTCGCCGAGCACTTCCTCGGCCGGTTCCGCGACCAGATGGGGAAGAAGATCACGGGGATCTCGCGCGAGTCGATGCAACTGCTCGAGAACTACCACTGGCCCGGCAACATCCGCGAACTCGAGAACGTCGTCGAGCGGGCGGTGGCGCTCGAGCAGACACCCGTCGTGCTGCCGGACAGCCTGCCGCTCGCCGTGCGCCAGATGGCGCCGAAGAGCACGTCGCTCGTCGACCTGCCCGACAGCGGGTTCCACCTCGAGGACTACGTCCAGCAGGTTGAGCGCGGCTACCTGTCGGAGGCCCTGCGCCGCGCCGGTGGCGTCCAGTCCCGCGCCGCCGAGATCCTGGGTATGAGTTTCCGGTCGTTCCGGTACTACGCCAAGAAGTACCAGCTGAAATAGGCCGGGCGGGTTCTGGGCTCGGGTTCGGCTCCTCCACGACCGCCGCAATTGAGATCGTAACTGGCGATCGACACAGTTGTCATCGGTTGCCCAGGCGGACAGGCGGCTGCTCTCGGGCGATTGTCGCAAGTACCTGCCGAACGAGGCATTGACGCCCCGAGTGCCCTCGGGGCTCCAGTGGCATCAGTCATGCTCTTTGGGGACTGGGACACGGAGCAGGCGCTGGCCGGGTTCGCGGCAAAGGCCAACCGCCCTTACTGGTCGCCGGCAAGGCCCGGCGGGCCGCCATCAAACGAGCGGGGAGAACACCATGAAGACACGCAGGAACGAAGGCTTCACCCTCATCGAGCTGCTGATCGTCGTCGCGATCATCGGTATCATCGCAGCCATCGCTGTGCCGGGCCTGATGCGCGCACGCATGTCGGGCAACGAGGCGTCGGCAATCGGGTCGCTGCGCGCCATCAACAGCGCCCAGTCCACGTTCTCCTCCTCGTGCGCGCAGGGCAACTTCGCGGTCGATCTGGCGACGCTCGTCCTCGGGGCTGGCGGTTCGGGTGCCGGCTTCATCAGTCCTGACCTGAATGCGAACGGCGTCCTGAAGAGCGGCTACCTGATCACCGTCGGCGCGGGCGGCGCGGCGACGAGCACGGCGACGGCGTGCAACGGCACCGCGGGCAACGCGGCCGGCTACGCGGCGTGGGCGGATGCGCAGAGCACCTCGACCGGCACGCGGTACTTCGGCACCAACACCACCGGCACGATTTGGCAGGGCACGGCGTCGCTGAGCGGCATCCAGGCGTCGACGGCTCCGTCGGGCGGCGTGCCGATTCAGTAGATCCTCGAGCGGCGGCCGCGAGACAGTAAGGAAGGTGACACTCGCCTCTCCGTGCACGGCACGGGAGAAGGTCAGTGTCACCTTTTTTCTTGTGTCGGCACCCCTGGCTGGCACCAACTGCATCGGTGACGAAGTTTGTCAGTCTCGAGTGACATCAATTGTCACTCTTCCCCGTGCCCGCCCGCCGCCGTCGTTCGCAACGTCAGCATAAGTTATTATGTGTCAATATCTTATGGCGTGACCATCTCGCGTTTTGCGTTGGCATCAGGGTTGCTCCTCTGTTGGCCGGGACACGAAGCAGGCGCTGGCCGGGTTCGCGGCAAAGGCCAACCGCCCTTACTGGTCGCCGGCAAGGCCCGGCAAGCCGCGATTAATCAGCGAGGAGAGACACCATGAGAACCCGCAGGAACGAAGGCTTCACACTCATCGAGCTGCTGATCGTCGTCGCGATCATCGGTATCATCGCAGCCATCGCAGTGCCGGGCCTGATGCGCGCGCGCATGTCGGGCAACGAGGCGTCGGCGATCGGGTCGCTTCGCGCGATCAACAGCGCGCAGTCCACGTTCTCCTCCTCGTGCGCGCAGGGCAACTACGCCGTCAATCTGTCGACGCTGGTGCTCGGTGCGGGCGGCTCGGGCGCTGGCTTCATCAGCCCTGACCTGAACACGAACGGCGTGGTCAAGAGCGGCTACCTGATCACCGTCGGCGCGGGCGGCGCGGCGACGAGCACGGCGACGGCGTGCAACGGCACCGCGGGCAACGCGGCCGGCTACGCGGCGTGGGCGGATGCGCAGAGCAGCTCGACCGGCACGCGGTACTTCGGCACCAACACCACCGGCACGATTTGGCAGGGCACGGCGTCGCTGAGCGGGATCCAGGCGTCGACGGCTCCGTCGGGCGGCACGCCGATTCAGTAGGCCCACGGTTCGTTCCCGGGTAATATGCAGGACGGCTGCCGACAACCGGCAGCCGTCCTGTTTCGTTGTTCGGCCTCCCGATGCCGATGGCCTCACCACCCGTCCGCACGCCCCCCCCCGCGGTGTCGGACCGGTCCGCGCCGGCGGCGCCAGCGCACCGCCTGCGGGGCTGGTGGGCGATGCTCGCAGTGGCCGTCGCCACGGTGCCCGTGGCGGGCGTCTTCTCCCTGCACCGCGTCTTTCACGTCCGCGACCTCTGCCTCTTCTTCTGGGGTCGCCACATCTGGTTCCGGCGCAGTCTGCTGTCTGGCGAATGGCCCCTGTGGGATCCCTACATGGGGGCAGGGCAGTCGGCGGTTGCAGACGCGCTCAACCAGATGTTCCTCCTGCCCGTGCTGGCTCTGCGGCTGATCGGCAGCGAAATCGTGGGCTTCAATCTGTGGGTGGCGCTGCCGTTTCCGATCGCGGCGCTTGGAGCGTACGTCTTCCTCCGTTGGCGGTTCTCGGCGCAGGCTTCGGCGCTTGGCGCCATCGCGTTCTCGGTGTGCGGTCCGGTGATCTCGACGGGGAATTTTCCGAACCTGTCGTGGTCCGTCGCGGCGATGCCGTGGGTCTTCTGGGCAGCGGACCGTGTGCTGGCGGGCGGCGGGATGCGGGCCGTCGCGGGGCTGGCCGTCACCCTGGCCTTCCAGGCGCTGGCTGGCGAGCCGGTATCACTGACGGCCACGGGCGGCCTGGTCCTGTTGTACGCGCTCTGGGTGGGATCGGGCGAAGGTGATCGATCCATGGCCGTGCGGTTCCGCGGTCTGGCTGGTGTGACGGCGGGGCTGGCGCTCGGACTGATGGGCGCGGCGATCCAGTTGCTGCCGCTGTCGGCCGCCGTCCGTGACTCGTGGCGGGTCTACGGGGCCGGCAAGGACTTCTGGGCGCTGCATCCGCTCGCGCTGGCGGAAATGGTCTCGCCGCACCTGTTCGGCGACTACTTCACGAGCTCGTACTTCGCGGTGCTGCCCTGGATGCCGCCGCTCAACAGTGGTCGCGATCCGTTCTTCTTCTCGATCTACTTCGGCACGGCGTTGATCGCGCTCGCGGTGTTCGGGGCCGTGGCCGGCTGGCGCCGCTCCTGGTCCGGCTTCTGGGTGACGATGAGCGTCGTCGCGGTGTTTGCGGCGTTCGGGCCCCACACGCCGTTCTACCCGTTCGTGCGCGAGCACGTGCCCGTGGTCGCGTCGTTCCGCTTCCCGGTCAAGTATCTCCTCGTCGTGGCGCTCGCGCTGGCGGCGCTTGCCGCGTCGGGCTGGGACGCCCTGCGCGGGGAGGAGCGCCGGACGGCGGCCCCGCGCCGCTACCGATGTGCGCAGATCAGCGGTGTTGTGGTTGCGGTGATCCTGGCCGGCGCGGCGTACGTCCTCTCGGGTGCGTGCGTGTACTTCCCGGAGGCCGCCGGTCGTGCCTTCCTGCGCCTGGCCGCGTACGTCGGTGTGTTCGACGCCGTCGATGGCGCGGACTACCTGCTCAAGACACTGCCGGCAGCCGCGAGTCGTGTGATGCTGTTCTCGCTCGGCGCGGCGCTCTTCCTCGGCGTCGCGTCCACCCGTCGCCGCGAAGCCCGCTTCTCGCAGGTGACGCTGTTCGCCCTCATCGGCGTCGAGTTGGTCGCCGCTGCGTGGGGCATCAACCCGACGTTCGACGCCGTCCACTATCGCCAGCCCGATTGGATCACCGCGACGCGCGGGAACGAGCAGAGCCGCTTCTACTTCGGCGGCAAGGTGGACGGCACCGTGGACATGCGGGATCTGGATGCACCCCAGAACTTCGTTCGGCCGTTCGACATGTCGCCGCTCGACGGCCGCGGCGCGCTGTCGGTGCAGACGGTCTTCGTGCCCGCGGCCTGGCGTGCGCGCGAGATGCTGTCCTACGACCTCGCCGTTCTCTGGCCGCGCCCGTTCGAGTTGGTGGTGTCCCGTTTCCGTCAATCGGACCGCGCGACCCGAGACCGGTTTCTGTGGCGGTCGGGCGTGCGGTACCGCATCGTGCCCACGCGGATTGGCGGTAGCCGGCCAGCGGTGCCAATCAAGTACTTCAACGACCTGAGGCTGTTCGACTGGGGGCCCGTGTTCCCTCGCGTCAGCGTCGTACCGACGGCGACCGTCGTGCCGGACGTGCGCGAGCAGGTCGCGCAGTTGTTCAGCCCGACGTTCGATCCCGCGCACACCGTGGCCCTCACCACGCCCGCACAGGAGCTCTGGGGACGGCCGGGGCCGCCCGTCGAGGCCTCCGCTCGCGTCGTTGGCGAGTCAGCCAACGAAGTCACGGTCGAAGCTGGTGTGCCTGCGGCTGGCGGGTATCTGCTGATGCTCGATTCGTTCTCGCCCGGCTGGCGGGTCACGGTGGATGGTGCATCCGGGACGCTCTACCGCGCGAACGCGCTCTTCCGCTCGGTCCGCCTCGCGCCCGGGCGGCACATCGTCCACTTCCGGTATCTGCCGGAATCGTTCGTCGTCGGGGCCGCGGTGTCGGCGGTCGCGCTGATCGTTGTGGTTCTGCTGCTACGCGTCGGTCGCCGACGCGTGATGTGAGAGAGAATACTCGGGCCCCGACTTGGAACGGACGAGAGGACTGACATGGGCGGACGCTGGCTATCGGTACCCCTGCTGAGTGCCCTGTGGCCGATCGCGGCGTGCGTAGTCGCGCTGGCCGCGTTCAACGCCATTGGCGACACGTTCCTGGCTTCCTACGTTCTTGACTTGGGGTCCTTGGGGCTCCCCAACATCAGGCATACCTGCTTCTTGTTCTATTGGACCCTCCTCGGTTCGCTCGCGGCATTCTTTCTGATCGTGGGCCTGAAGCGGCTCCTCGCCCTGGCGCCCGCTGGCGCCGCAGCGACCGGCGATGAGCGGGCCGCGAGCCGGTGGACCTGGATCGGGATCACCATGGCGGCTGCGTTTGCGATCGCGTGGGCTGTCCGGACATTCGTGCTTCGCGGCGCCGCCCTGACCGACGACGAGAGTGCATACCGGTTCACGGCGCAACTCCTGGCAACGGGACGGCTGTGGACCCCGTCGCACCCGTTGAAGGCCTTCTTCGACCGCGCGTTCATGATCAACGACGGCAAGTTCTACGGTCAGTACTTCGTCGGTTGGTCGGCGCTGATGGTCCCCGGGGTGTACGTGGGTGCGACGGGCTACATGAACGCCGTGTACTCGGCGTTGACCGTGCCCGCGCTGTACTCGGTCGTGCGACGCCTGGCCGGGTCGGCTGCCGGCCGCGTGGCCACGCTCCTGTATCTCGCCTCCCCGATGCTCATGGTCGGCGCCGCCACGGAAATGGCGCACCAGTCGTGCATGATGGCCCTGGCGTGGTCGATCTACTTCCTGCTGCGCGCACAGGAAGAGCCCGCTGCCTGGTGGACGCACGCGGGCGTCGCCTTCTTCTTCAGCCTCGCATTCATGGTGCGCCCCATCTCGGCGCTCGGCGTCGGACTGCCGGTCGTCATCTGGTGGCTCGTCGCGCTCACGCGATGGCCCGCCAACACGCGGCGCGTGGCGCTCCTGTCCTTCGCCGCCCCGACACTGGTCATGGCCGCGCTGTTCCTCGGCGTCAACGTGGCGCAGAACGGCTCACCCTTCGTGGCCTCCTACGCGCGGTTGCAGGACTACATGCGAGAAGTCAACTATCGAAATGTCGGCTGGTCGCCTCAGAGTCCGCCGCTCGCGCTGCGAGACTACATCCTCCCGAACCGTGAGGTCGGGCGGGCACTGGCGGCGACGACGGTCGCGCTGGTGCGGCTGGTGTTCGACCTGTTCGGGTCGCCCCTGTGCGTGGTGCTCGTTGGCCTCGCATGGGCGGTGCGATCGGCACGGCTGGCGTGGCTGTCCGCGCTGAGCTACGTCCTCGTCCACTTCTTCCTCAGCGAAGCCGGTATCGACAGCTACGGGCCGGTCCACTTCTACGAGATGTCGCTGCCGCTGCTGCTGCTCTGCGGGATCGGGTTCGCGCGGCTGGTCGTGCTCGTGGGCGAGTGGCGCCCGGCCGCCCCGGCGTCGTGGCCGCTGGCCATCGTGGCCTCGCTGGTGCTCGTGTCGCTCGTCGGGTTCGCTCCCGTCCGGCTGGACGCGCTGAAGCGGATCGCGTCCAATGTCAACGCACCGGCCGACGCCGTCCGCGAGGCGAGGATCTCGAACGCGGTCATCTTCACGACCGGCTTCTTCGCGCCCCAGGAATGCATCACGCCGACGCGACACTTCGTCCTCTTCCGCCCGAACAACGATCCGGACCTGAAGAACGACGTGCTCTGGGTGAACCACCTCGGGTGGGAGCAGGATCACCAGCTGATGCGGTATTTCCCCGACCGGGTGGGATACCTTCTGACGTGGAGCGGATGCCGGGCTCAGCTGATGAAACTGTAACGCGGCCGGTGGACTGGCCTGTGGGCTCTCCGCTGGCTGGAGTCGAGTGGGGGACGAAGTCGACGATGCGTATCGCCCTGGTCACGAGTTACATGCCGCCCCATTTGGGCGGCATCGAGACAATCGCGCAGCACCTGTTCGACGGCTACACTGCACGCGGGCACCAGGTCCGGTGGTTGACGAGCCGCGTGCCGCGCGGCCTGCCGGAGCGCGAGGGCACGATCGTTCGCACAGCCTGTCTCAACTTCGCCGAGGACTGGTTCGGGATCCCGGTGCCCATCTGGGGACCGGGAGCCATCCGGGAGTTGCGGGCGCTCGTCGAGTGGGCCGACGGCGTTCACGTGCTCGAGTGCCTGTACGTGACCAGCGCGCTCGCGGTGGCCGCCTCGCGGGCGAGGCGCCGGCCGGTCCTGCTCTCGCAGAACATCGGGTTCATTCCGTACAAGCGCGCGTGGGTTCGCGCGCTCGAACAGATCGCCTACCAGACGATTGGCCGTGCGGTCCTGCGCGGGGCGTCGCACGTGGTGCTCGCGACGCCAACGGCGGAGGCGTGGGTGCGAGGGATGTTCGGCGGGCAGGCGCCTCGGTGGACGTCGAGTTTTCCAATCGGGATCGACACCGAAGACCTGCGACCGCCGACGGCGTCGGCGCGCGCGGCCGCGCGCGCCGCGCTCGGCGTGGCTGGCGACAGGCCTGTCGCGTTGTTCGCGGGCCGGCTGGTGGAGAAGAAGTCCGTGCCGCTCGTGATAGCAGCTGCATCACTGGCGACCGAGTTCGATGTCCTTGTCGCCGGCGACGGCCCGCTGCGCGGCCTGCTTCGTCACGTCAGCCCGAATCTGAGGTGGCTCGGATCCGTGGACGCTCGCGCCATGCGTGACTTGTATGCGGCCGCCGACCTGGTGCTGCTGCCTTCTCGTGGCGAAGGCCTGCCCCTGGTCGTCCAGGAGGCCATGAGCTGCGCGCTTCCGTGCGTGGTTTCAGACGACGAGGTGTACGTCGAACCGCTCCGGATCGCTGGCGCGTGCGTCACGTCCGCCCGCACGCCGACCGCACTTCACGCCGCGATGCGGCACGCGCTCGACTGTCGTGCGACGCTCGGTGCCGCTGCACGTGTGTTCGCCGAGGCGAACTGGACCCGAGACGTGATGATCGCACGCTGTGAGGCCCTCTTCGAGACACTCGGCTGACAGGCGATCGGCAGCCAGCCCTCGTTCAGTTCTTCCTGGCCACCACGATGTGATTGACCGCAAACGCGCCTGCGCCCGCGCCGCGCCCGACCCAGCCGTCGAGCACGGCGAAGGCGAGGTTGTGCAGGGCCAGCGGCCACCGGAGCACGTTCGCCAGCCACGAGCGTGGCTCGTTCTCCGCAGGCAGGCTGTCGCGACCGAGGGTCTTGGCCCCGACGAACATCAGGATCGAAAGCCCGAGCAGCGCGCCGAATCCGCCCTGCGGCCGCACGTCCACGACCTCGAGGCCGGAGCGAGCGCAGAGGGCCGTCAGCCCGTATCGTGTGAATCTGAAGTAGTCGTGGGGGGCCTCGTGGAGATTCCACGCCTGCGGCGCCGTGAGCACGAGATGGCCACCGGTCGCGAGTACCCGCGCCATCTCGGCCACGCACTCCTCAGGATTTGGGAGGTGCTCGAGCACCTGTGTGCACAGCACGAGCGTAGCGGTGGCGTCCGCGACCGGGAGGGCGTCGGCGCGCGCCCAGCAATCGGGGCGACTCCCGAGGGTCGGGGTCAGGTCGAGCCCGACATAGCGGCCGTCAGGAGGGACGAACGCCTCGTACGGGCGTCCGCCGCAGCCGACGTCGACGACAACCCCGTGACCGTGCGCCGCGAGCTCGCGGGCGACGTCGGCATTGAGGTGGCGCTCGATGAGCCAGGCCGGATCGAGCGGCGTGGACCGCCCGTGCGCGAGGCGACGGCGACCCTGCTGCGCTGGAGGCCTCACGACGAACGATCCCTGCCGTCGTTGGCGAGGCCGCCGGACGGTTCGGTCGCCGACTGAATGCGGTCGAGCCGGCAGTCGAGCTCGCGGAACCGTCGGCTGAGTGCACCCAGCACGATACCGGTCAGTGCGAAGGTGAAGCCGACGATTTCGAGGCCCGTCGCGAGCACCGCGGTGGGAATGCGAACGGTGCCGCGTTCGACGAATTCGATCGTTACGGCGATGCCCGGCGCAAGCCCCGTCAGCATCGACAGCACCCCGAGCGTGCCGAAAAACGTCAGCGGCCGGTAGTCCCTGAAGAGCGTCAAGATCGCGTTCAGGATGCGGAAGCCGTCTCGCCAGATCCGGATCTTCGATCTGCTTCCCTCCGGCCTCGACGCCAGCCGAATCGGGACCTCGACTGTGCGGAACCCTCTCTCCAAGGCGAGGATGCTCAGTTCGGTCTCCACCTCGAATCCGACGGAGAGCACCGGCACCTGCCGTACGAACTCACGCGTCATGACGCGGTAGCCCGACAGCAGGTCGGTGATATGGGCGGCGAACACCGTATTGACCACCCTCAGGAGGAGGCGGTTTCCGAACCGATTGACCGTCCGAAATTCGCTGCGGGAGTCGGCGTCGAGCCGCGCGCCGACCACGACGTCCGCCCGATCGTCGAGCACGGGGGCGATCACGTCACGGACGCGCTCGGCCGGATAGGTTGCATCGCCGTCCACCAGCACGTAGATGTCGGCGTCGATCTCGCGGAACGCCCGCCGAACGGCGTTGCCCTTGCCGCGGCGGCTCTCACGGAGCACGGTGGCGCCGTGCCGGTCCGCAACCGCCGCCGTTCCATCGTCCGACCCGTTGTCGATGACGAACACCTCCGCGTCGGGCAGCGCCAGCCGGAAGGCGTCGATGACGCCGCCAACGGTCGACTCCTCATTGAGGCAGGGAACGATCACGACCACGCGCGGGTTGGGACGGATGCCCATGCGCGGGTAGTATAACCGACGAATTCCGCCCGCCGGCTCACCGATCGCCTGCCGCCCGGTTGACGGCGCGCTGATTGCGGGGGGTGGTGCTCGGGGCTGTCGTGCGGCGTCGGTAGAACCGAGAAACTACACGACGGATTTCTGACGCGGCTTCGGCCGGCCTGGCTCCGGTCGAGAGGGCACCGTCGCGGGTTTCCTGGCTGACACAATTTGTCAGCTTGCACGGGCCGGTCGCCGACACATATTGTCAAGCAGGCGATGTCTCAGATAGTTCGAGCGCGGGGCAAACGGCGGAACTTGTTGGTATGAAGCGACTTGGAGTGTCACTGCGGACAGGATGCCGCCGCGGCGCCAGTTTTGCTACGGAGTTCCACCGAACACCGTGCGTCACCGGACGCCGCGCTCTTGGATATGGCATGATGAACAGCACCCGACGCCCCGACGGCTTCACGCTGATCGAATTGATGATGGTGGTGTCGATCATCGCGTTGCTGGCCGCTATCGCCTTTCCCAAGCTGGGGCAGGCGCGGCTGGCCGGCAATGAGTCCTCGACCATCGGGTCGATCCGCACCATCAACAGCGGCCAGCAAGTGTTCTGGAGTAGCTGCGGGTACGGGATGTACTCGCCCTCGCTCGAGAATCTCGCCGCACCGGTGGCAGGCGCGCCAGGATATGTGAGCATGGACCTCGGCGGTCCGCCGCCGGTGGTGAAGAGCGGGTACGAACTCGAAATGTCGAGCGATTTCCCGCCCGGGACGGCGTTCAGCTGCAACGGGGGCGGCGTCGTGATCAGCTATCACGTAACCGCCGACCCGCGCCCGGGCCAGGGCGTTCGGTTCTTCGCGTCGAATACGACAGGTGCGATCTATCAGTCCACCGAGACGATGTACAGCGTGACGCCCGACGCGGCGCCGCCGGCCGCGCCGGCGATCCCGCTGTCTTCGGCGCGTTGATTTCCCTCGCGCCCGCCTTCGCGCGCTCCTTCCCGCCGGGAACGGCCGTTTCGCCCGTATAATAGGCTTCGGAGCGAAACCGATGTCTCCTCTCGCCCGTCGTCTCGTGTGGGTGCTCGCGCTCGTGGGGCTTGGTGCGTCTCTCACGTCGCTGTACGTGCACTACCAGATGCTGACGCATCCAGGGTACACGAGCTTTTGCGACATCAATCAGACCTTCAGCTGTCAGCAGGCGTATCTCAGCCGGTACGGCACCTTCCTGGGCGTGCCGGTCGCGCTTCTCGGCGCGATCTGGTTCGGTGCGGTCTTCGTGATGGCGTTCGCAGCCGCGGCGGGCCCCGAGCGGCTTCGGGAGAGCGTGCCGGCCTACCTGTTCGTCTGGTGCACGATCGGCCTCGCCGTGATCCTGTATCTCGGCTACGCCGCGTTCTTCCTGCTCAATGCGGTGTGCGTCATGTGCCTGACCACGTATGCCGCAGTCATTGGGCTGTTCATCGTGTCGGGCCTTGTGAATGCCATGCCACCTATGATGAGTCTGCCCCGGCGCGTCTTCGGTGATCTGCGGTCGCTGTCCAGCCGCCCAGCCGTCCTGCTCGTCGTCCTGCTGTTCTCGGCGGGCGCGGTGTCGGCCCTCGCGTTCTTCCCGCGCGAAGAGGCGCTCAAGGCCCTGGGCGCCCGGCAGGTGGCGCAGCAGGCCCAGCAGCCAGCCACGGCCGACCAGCGTAGCGAGTTCGAGCGCTACTACGAGTCGCTGCCGAGGACCACCATCCCGGTTCCGAGCGACGGTGCGGCGGTGGTCATCGTGAAGTTCACCGACATGCAGTGTCCCTCGTGTGGTCAGTCGTTCTTCGCCAACCGCCCCATCCTGTCGAAATACCAGTCGCAGTATCCCGGCGCGGTGAAGTACGTGGTGAAGGACTACCCGTTGCAGCCGGACTGCAACTCCAACGTGCCGCGGCCGATCCATTCGGCTGCGTGCGAGGCGGCGGCGGCCGTCCGGATGGCCCGGGCGGGCAGCAAGGGCGACGTGCTCGAGGAGTGGTTCTATTCGCACCAGCCGCAGATGAGCCCGGCTTCCGTGCGCGAGGCGGCGGTGGCGGTGGGCGGAGTGCAGGATTTCGACCAGCAGTATCCGCGTGTGGTCGAGCAGATCAAGGCCGACGTGGGGCTCGGGCGGCTGCTCAACGTTCGTTCGACGCCGACCTTCTTCATCAACGGTGTGAAGATCGAGGCGCCGACGCCCCAGATGTTCGACATGGCAATCGCGCTCGAGTTGAAGAAGGCCGGACGAATCAAGTAACCACGTGTTCGCCATTGAAACCGACAACCTGACGAAGGACTACGCGCTCGGCTTCTGGCGCAAGCGTCCGTACCGCGCGCTCGACCACCTGACACTCGGGATCGAGCCTGGCGAGATCTTCGGCTTCCTCGGCCCGAACGGAGCCGGCAAGACCACCACGCTGAAACTGCTGCTGCAGTTGGTGTTTCCCACCGCTGGCCGCGCGAGCATCCTCGGACGCCCTGTCGGTGACGTGGCGGTCCGCCGCCGGATTGGATACCTCCCGGAGAATCCGTACTTCTACGACCACCTCACCGCCGAGGAACTGCTGGTGTACTTCGGCCGGCTGTTCGGCCTGCCCGCGTCGGAGCGCGGGCCCCGCGCCGCGCGCCTCCTCGATCTCGTTGGCCTCGGGGCCGAGCGGCGCCTGCAGATGCGCCGGTACTCCAAGGGGATGTTGCAGCGGGTCGGCCTCGCGCAAGCGCTGCTGAACGACCCGGCGGTCGTCTTCCTCGACGAGCCGATGTCGGGCCTCGACCCGATCGGCCGGCGGATGGTCCGCGAGCTCATCCTCTCCCTGCGCGACCGCGGAACGACCGTGTTCTTCAGCTCGCACATCCTGGGGGATGCGGAAACCTTGTGCAGCCGCGTCGCGATCGTCGCGGGCGGCAGGCTCGTCTCGGCCGGCCGGCTCACCGAGATCCTCGCCTTCGAGGTGAAGGGGTGGGAACTGGTGGCCGATCGCCTCGACGCGCCGATCAGGGAACGCCTGCAGCGCATGGCGACCAAGACCACGTGGATCGCCGAGGGGCGCGGGGCATTCGAGCTGCCGCCGTCGCTCATGCCGGAGTCCCTCGTGTCCGACGTCACGCAGGCCGGTGGCGTCGTGGTCTCGCTCAACCCGGTTCGCGAGACGCTCGAGGACTTCTTCGTGCGCCAGGTGGCGGCGCACGGGAACCAGCGGGTGGTGCTCTGACATGGTGCTTTCTGCCATCGCGCTGAGCGTGTTTCGGGAGTCGGTCCGGGACAAGGTGTTCTACAACCTGCTGCTGTTCGCCGTCCTGCTGGTGGGCGCCTCGTTCCTGATGGGGCAGATGACGGCCGGCCAGGACGTGAAGATCATCAAGGATCTCGGCCTCGCGGCGACGTCGCTGTTCGGCTTGTTCATTGCGGTATTCGTCGGCATCGGCCTGGTCTGGAAGGAAGTCGAGCGGCGGAGCGTCTACAGCCTGATTGCCAAGCCGATTCGCCGGCCGGAGCTGGTCCTGGGGAAGTACCTGGGGCTGGCGCTCACGCTGTTGTGCAACGTGGTCGTGATGGCGGCCGTGCTCTACGCGCTGCTCGCGTACATGAACTGGGCGGCGAGCGAGGGCCTGCGCCGGTCGTGGGAGGCGCCGGCGGTCGATCCGGCGCTGCTGAAGGTCTTCCTGCTGATTTACGCGCAGTTGCTGCTCGTCACGGCTATCGCGCTCTTCTTCTCGACCTTCTCGGGCCCGATGGTCGCCGCGGTGCTGACCTTCGGGCTGTACGTGATTGGCCATTTCAACGCCGACCTGAAACACTTCGACGCGGTGCTCACCTCCCAGCCGCTCGTGTGGCTCCTGCGGGTGATGTACTACGTGCTGCCGAACCTCGCGCCGTTCGACATCAAGGCGCCGGTGGTGCACGGCCAGGCGGTGGCGGGCGGATACATCGCGATGACGCTCGCGTACGCCGGCGTCTACATCGCGGTGCTGCTCGTGGGCGGCGCCATCATCTTCTCGAGGCGGGACCTGAAGTGACGCGCCGACGCCGGGTCAGATCGTTCGCGCTGGCCGTGCTGCTCCTCGCGCTGGTCGGGGCCGCGGTGGGGTTGGTCGTGTGGCGCGACCGCGTGTACGGCGAGCCCGCGCCAGGCGACACGCTGCTCTACGTCCAATCCGGTCGGACGCTCCAGCGCCTGTCCCTCTCCTACTCCGCGGCGCTGGCCGACGTCTACTGGATCCGCACCGTGCAGTACTACGGCGGCACCCGCCTTTCCCGAGACCCGGCGAAGCGCTACGACCTGCTGTATCCGTTCCTTGAGATCACGACGACGCTCGATCCGCGATTCAACATCGCGTACCGCTTCGGGTCGATCTTCCTGGCGGAGCCGTTTCCGGGTGGCGCCGGGCGGACCGACCAGGCCGTGGCTCTGCTGAAGAAGGGGTTTCAAGCCAACCCGGATCGGTGGCAGTACCTGCAGGATATCGGCTTCATCTACTACTGGTGGCAGAATGACTACCGCCAGGCGGCGATGTGGTTCGCGAAGGCCAGTGAGATCCCGGGGACGCCGTGGTGGCTGCGGTCGCTGGCGGCCGTCACGGCCACGCAGGGGGGCGACCGTCGGAGTTCGCGGATGCTGTGGCAGTCGCTGCGCGACACGGCCGACAACGACTGGATCCGCAATAATGCCGTCCTTCGGCTCGGGCAACTCGACGCGCTCGATGCCATCGACGCCCTGACGCGTGTCGTGCGAGACTACGCGTCGAGAACGGGGCGGGTGCCCGACTCGTGGGAGCCGTTGATCCGCCTTGGAGTCGTCAGGGCAACGCCGCTCGATCCGGCCGGTGTGCCGTTCGCGATCGACGCCGGCAGCGGCGCGGTCACGCTGTCGCCCCAATCGCCACTCAACCCGTTGCCCGTGGGCGCGCACGCGGATCAGCCCGCCCGCTGAAGGGGCCGATGCCTGTCGCCATCGCCGCGCTGTTCGGCCTGATCATCGGCAGCTTTCTGAACGTCTGCATCTACCGGCTGCCGCGCAACCTCTCCATCGTCTGGCCCGCGTCGCGGTGCACGACCTGCAATCGCAACCTCAGCTGGTACGAGAACATCCCGGTCCTGAGCTGGACGGTCCTTGGCGGACGATGCCGGACCTGTGGTGAGCGGATCAGCGTGGTCTACCCGATCGTCGAGATTGCGACGGCGGTCGTTTTCGCGCTGACGTACGCGGCGTTCGGCGCGACGCCGCTGTTCGCCGTACGTCTCCTGTTCGGATGCGCCATGATCGTGCTGTTCGTCATCGATCTGCAGCACCAGATACTGCCCAACGAAATCACGCTGCCGGGCATCGTGGTGGGCCTCGCGGCGAGCACGTTCGTCGAGCCGGGGCTGGCTGAGGCTGTCATCGGTGCGGTGGCGGGCGGCGGGGCACTGTGGCTCGTGGCCTGGGGGTACGAGCGACTGCGGCACCGGCAGGGCATGGGATTTGGCGACGTCAAGATGCTGGCGATGATCGGCGCGTTCCTCGGCTGGAAGCTGATGCTGCTCACGCTCATGGCGGCGTCGCTCACGGGCTCGCTGGTGGCCGTTGCGCTCCTGCTGGCCGGTCGCGCCGATTCGCAGTCGAGACTCCCGCTCGGGACGTTCCTGGCGCTGGCCGCGGTGCCGGTCTGCCTGCGCGGACAGGCCATCATCGACTGGTACGTCACGCTCTACCGTTAGCGGATCGACGACCACCCGGCAACATCGACTGACAAGCAACATCGACTGACAATGAACCCATCAGCCTATGCCCTCGTCGGATTGACCGCGCTCGTGGCCGCGCTCGTGGGGACACTCGTCTTTGCGGTCCTGCGCTTCGGTTCGGCGGTTCGCGACGTGCGTCGGCAACTCCACGAGGGTAATGCCGAGCGTGCGTTCGTTGCCGCCGCGCTCGAGGATTCGCTCCGGAACCTCAAGAACCAGGAGCGCGCGATGGCGGCGCGCGCCGAGACGTCCGAGCGCCTCAGTGCCGAGATCATCACGAGCCTGGCCAGCGGCCTGCTCGTCGTCAGCCTCGACGGCGACGTGCGCATGCTGAACCCGGCGGGCCGGCGGATCCTGCGACTGACGACGGTCTCGCCGGCCATCGGGTTCAGGGCGCTGCTGGCCGATGCGGCACCGCTGGCGGACCTTGTGGACGAGTGCCTGACCACCGCCGGCCCAATCGTTCGACGGGCCGTGCCGTTGAGGCGGCCGGACGGCAGCGTCATGCACGTCGGCGTGACCGCCTCGCCGCTGTGCGACGAACAGGGTTCGCTGCAAGGGGCGATCTGCCTGTTCTCGGATCTCACGGCGGTGGTCGAGCTCGAGGAACAGCTGCGGCTGAAGGAGACGCTGGCGCGGCTGGGCGAGCTGACGGCGGGGTTGGCGCACGAATTCCGCAACGGTCTGGCGACCATCCACGGCTATGCCCGGCTCATCGACCCATCGCAACTCACGCCGGCCCCCGCAACCTACGTCCAGGGGATCCGCGACGAGACCGAGGCGCTCGGGCAGGTGGTCACGAATTTCCTGAACTTCGCGAAGCCGGCGCAGTTGACGCTCGTGCCGGTGGACATCGGGCATCTGATCGCCCGCGTGACCGACGAATTCCGTGCCGAGGTCGAGGCGCGGCATGGGACGCTCGAGATGCGCGGGACGTTCTCGACCGTGGACGGCGACGAGGTGCTGCTCCGGCAGGCCTTCGCCAACCTGCTGCGAAACGCCCTCGACGCGTGCGCCGGTACGGCCGTCGCTCCGAGACTGGTCGTGGACGGGGTGATCGATCCCGCTCAACACCTCCTGCGCGTCTCGGTCTGCGACAACGGCCCCGGTATCGACCCGGCCATGCGCGAAAAGGTGTTCCGGCCGTTCTTCACGACCAAGGGGCATGGCACCGGCCTTGGCCTCGCCCTGGTGCAGAAGATCATCGTCACCCACAACGGCCGCATCGCGGCGTCCGAGAGCGAAACGGGCGGCGCCACCTTCCAGATCGTCCTCCCGCTGTCCGGCGCCAGCTAGCACCGGGTTCAACTCTTGGGTGGGCGCCGGCGCGCGGGGTCCTGAAACCGACGACGGTGCCATTTCTGCCGTTCTCCGCTGCTCCGGGTATGGCGCGGACTACGATCCGTCTCGCCACCCTCCAGCCTCGATTGCAGGATTCCTTCGGTAACTCGCCGCCCGGCCGGCCTGTCGGTTGATGGAGTGCCAGTTGCACTGGGTATCGGCGAGTATGGAGGCGCTTCCTCGCAGCGTCCCGCGCGACGCGGGATTCACTCTCCTCGAGGTCACGGTGGCACTCGCCGTCCTGGCCGGCGGCGTCTTCGTCGTCGCGGAGTTGTTCCTCGTGTCTGCCAACGCCGCACGGCTCGCCCGCGCGAGCGGCGTGGCGACCGCGCTGGCTTCACAAAAGTGCGAGCAGTTGCGCGCCCTGGCGTGGGGATACGACGTTGACGGCCAGGGAGCACAGGACACGACCAGTGACATCTCCGTGTGGCCCGATCGGCCAGACGGCGGGCTGGGTCTCACCGCGTCGCCGCCCGACGCGCTGTCGCGCGACACGCCGGGGTTCGTGGACTACCTCGACGCAGATGGCGGATGGATTGGTAACGGGGCCTCGCCACCATTCGGCACCGGGTTCGTCCGCCGATGGTCCATCGAGCCGCTCGCCGAGAGTCCGGCCGACACCCTCGTCCTCCGCGTGCTCGTGATCGCCTGCCGGGCATCCGGCAATCCGTGCGACACGGCCCATGCCAGCCAGACCGTGCGCGTCGTCGCGGTGCGTGCGCGGAGGACGGCCTGATGGTGCGAAGAACTGCCGGCTTCACGCTCGTCGAATTGCTACTGGCCGCGACGATCATGCTGCTGATCATGGCGGGCCTCTTCGGGGTTGCCAGCGCGTCGCAGCGTGCCTTCCGGACACAGCCCACAGAGCTCGACATGCAGCAGCGCCTTCGCACGGCGGCCGAGGTGCTGATCGCAGACCTGTCACAGGCAGGCTCGGGGCCGGTCAACGGGCTCTTCGGCGCTCCTCTTGGGCACACCGTTCCGTCGGTACTGCCGTATCGGGTCGGATCTCGTGGCGATCCGGTCGGTGTCGATCGATCGGATGCCATCACCGTCATCGCCGCCCTGCCCGGCGCGGCCGCGGTTCCGTTGCGCGACCCGTTCGCCTCCGGGTCCACGTCGTGGGCGCGCCTCGACTGGGTACCCGCCTGTCCGGCGGGCGATCCAGCGTGCGGCGTGAAGGCAGGTAGTGCGGTGATACTCGTCGATGGCCACGGCCACGCCGACCTGTTCTCGGTGGCGGACGTGTCGTCCGACCGGCTGCAACTCGCGCCTCGAGGGGCCGTTTCACGGGCGGTCTTTCCCGCCGGGTCCTGGGTCGTGCCAGTTGGCATCGACGTCTATGCGTTGCGCACCGGTGGCGCGGAGGAAGGGCGGCAACTCGTGCACGGCGACGGCGAGCAGCCGGAGATGCCTCAGATCGACCACGTCGCCTGGTTGTCCTTCGAGTACTTCGGAGAGCCACAGCCCCCGCGCATGCGGGTCGCGCCGCGCGCCGGTGAGCCGGTCACGACCTACGGACCGGCGCCGCCTCCCTTCGGAGTGGACGATGACCAGGATGCCTGGCAGGCTGGCGAGAACTGCACGTTCACGGCCGCCAGCGGCGCGATCGTCCCGCGCCTTCCCCTCCTGGGAAGCGGCCGGCCGGCGCTGGTTCCGCTCTCGTCGGCGAACCTGACCGACGGCCCATGGTGCCGCGATGGGTCGACGGCCAACCGGTACGACGCCGACGTGCTGCGGATCCGGCGGATCCGCGTGTGTCTGCGCGTCGAGGCTGCCTCCAGTTCGCCGCGCGCGTCTGGCAGTCTCGTCCCCGAGCAACAGGTGGTGTTCGATGTGGTTCCGCGAACGCTGGCGACTGGAAGGTAGCGGGTCGGCCGAGGGCAGCGCGCTCATCGTCGTCCTGATGGCGCTGTTGCTGCTGTCGGCGATGGCCCTGTCCATGCTGCTCGCGACGATGGTGGAGACGCTCTCCACGACCAACGTGCGCAGCGCCCGTGTGACGCTGTGGGCCGCCGAGGCAGGCGTCGAACGGGTGCTGCCCGACCTGCTGCGGGCGCCGGACTGGGACGCCGTACTGTCGGGCGCCATCACATCCGGGTTCAAGGATGGCCCTTCGTCCGGCCCGCGACAGCTTTCCGACGGTCGAACGCTCGACCTGCAGTCGCTGGTCAACCTCGCGAACTGCAGCGTGGCGTCGGGCTGTTCCGAGTCGATGCTCGACATGGTCAGCGAGGACAGGCCGTGGGGGCACAACAACCCGCGATGGCAGTTGTTCGCGCATGCGCCGCTCTCGGCTCTGGGTGGCGCGGAGGACGACGGGTACCTGGTCGTGCTCGTTGCCGACGATCCGTCCGAGAACGACGACGATCCAGTGCGGGACGGACGCGGGCCTGGAAACCCGGGTGCGGGGGTGCTGATGGTTCGCGCCGAGGCCTTCGGGCCGAACCACGCACACCGCGTGGTCGAGGCCACGATTGCGCGGTTGAACCGCGATGCGCCAGAAGTCGGGTACGGAGGGCAGCGCGGCGCGGGCCGGTCGTCATCCGACGGCGCGGCCAGGCAGTCCGTTCAGGTGCCTGGCGGGACGATCAATCGGACCGAATGGGCCGTGCCGGCGGGAGGCCCCGGCGGACAATGACGCGACGATGCATCCGGACAACCGTCCTGCTCGTGGTGGTGGGCTGTTCGGCGCGCCCGGCGCTCGCTCAGCTCGATCCGTTGCTGTTCCTCAAGGGCACTCGGCCGAACGTGCTCATTGGTCTCGACCTGTCGAGTCGCATGCTGCGTGACGAGCACGAGCGGTACTACGACCCCGTGGTCTACCGCCGGCAGGGCGAAGCCTTCGAGGCCACACTCGGACTCAACAGCGCGATCGCCGTGTCTGCATACCGGCGGCGCTACGTGGGGCTGCGGTGGCTTGACCCCTTCGATGGGCCGAGGGCCACCGCCGACAGCATCGAGGTCCTGGGCGACCAGGAACCTGGCTATGCCGGCTTTGACGACCGCACCAGGTGGTCCCTTGCCCGGCGGGCCGTCATTCGGGCGATCGAGGGGAACCGCGACTCGACACGCTTCGGCCTGCTGACGACCCGGCTGCCCCTGCGGCCGGCTGGCGACGATCGTCCGCGCGTGCTCGTGGACGACCTTCGTCGCGCCAGTCCGACGGATACCGGCGAGTCCGGCGTCTGGAGCGCCGGATTTCCGGTGGTCGCAGCCGCCGCGGCTTCAGCGCCGCCGGGTGCACCGGTCGTCCGCGCCGATGCTGCCAACGCGAACGGGGTCATCCTGGGTCTCCTTGGCAAGGACGTGCGCGATGCCGGCGGCCTCGTGCCGGCGGGGGCAGACACGCCGGCGTCGGAGGACGCTCCGTTGGGCGGGCTGCTCGACGACCTCTATGCTGAGGCCGAGCGTCTCATCAAGGCCGATACGACGTGCCGCAACACCGTGATCGTGCTGGTTGTCGGCGGGGGGAGTTGCCTCCGCCTGTCCCGGATCTGTCCAGGCGGTCCGCCAGGTTCGCACGGGTTGGCGCTCGACGCGTCCCAGTCTACGTCGTCGCCGTGGCACCCGCTGCCGATGCCGTGGAGCAATTGCGCCGGGTGGCCAGCGAGAGCGGCGGGCGGTACGTTGAGATCACACCGGGCCAGATCGACGCGGCCGGGGCGCCTCCGGTTGTTCCGGACATCGTGCGCGCGCTGAACACCGCCGTCCAACATGCCTTCGTCACGTTCACCGACTTCAACACCGGCCCAACGCCATTGCTGCCGTTCGGACCACTCTCCGAGTACCCAACCGCAGGCCCCGTGGTCGCCACGGTCAATCTCGCGAACGCGATGGATGCACACGGGCAACTGCTTCAGGGGACGCGTATCGTGTCACCGGACGGTACGGTGCTGCTCCAGCGCTCCAACGTCGTCATCACGACCGCCCTTGGGCTGCCGGGTTTCGACGGTCGGGTCCGCGCATCCAGAGTTCATCACCCTGTGGCGGACCGGGCATCCGCCACGGGCTATCGTTTCGTGGCCGACGGCACCTCGATCTGGACGGCCAACGCTCCTCCCGCGGATCGTCGCAACGTCTTCACCGTCCTGCCGGGCCGCGGTGTCGTGCCCTTCGCCCGTGGCAATGCGCAGGCGCTCGCGCCCTATCTCGGTGTGGACGACGTCGGCGCGCTGATTGAATTCGTCCGTGCGCTGCCGCCCGGTGCCGTGACCACCTCCACACCTGCCGTGCTCACGCCGCCGTCGTCGGGGCTGGCGGATGCCGACTATCGGGTGTTTGCCGACTCGCTGCGCGACCGCCGGGCGTTCTGTTTCGTCGGTGCCGATGACGGAATGTTGCACGCGTTCGACGCCCGAACGGGACTCGAGGTGTGGGCCGTCATTCCGTTCAACCTGCTGCCGAGGCTTGGTGCGCTCATGGGCGGCCAGCCGGTTGACGACTTCCACTTCTTCGTGGGTGGCTCGCCGCAGCTTGCCGACGTTCGGTGGTCGGACAGATGGCACACGCTGCTGGTGTTCGGTGAGGGCCCGGGAGGGACGTTCTATCAAGCCTTCGACGTCACGCTGGAAGGTCTGCCCGCTGCCGTGCCGCCGGACGTCGATCGACCGAACGATCTGCTCGAGTGGTTCAGTAATCCGCAGCGAATACCGTTTCGGTGGAGCTTCCCGGACTACGCGCATTTCGACGCCACGCTGCCCGACCACGGCGACATCGGCTCCAACGCGAGTGACCTCGAGAAGACCGTGGGTGAAACATGGTCCACGCCGGCCATCGGCCGCGTCGGCGTTGGGCCCGACGCCCGGTTTGTTGCCATCGTTGGTTCCGGCTTCCTCGCGCGCAGCCGTGAGCGGCAGGTCAATCGCGGCGGCACCAAGGCCGGCACTCGCCTGTATCTGCTCGACGTCGAAACGGGCGCGCCCCTCGATGTGCGCGATGTGGGTGAGGACGGTGTCGCGGAAGACCAGGATCGATGCGCGGCCTCCAGCTGTGACCGGCTCAAGAATGCCCTGCACGGCGATCCCCTGGCCGTTTCTCGCGTCGGTGGAACCTCCCTGGCGAGCACCTATCTCGGCGACCTCGATGGCCATCTGTGGCGTTTCGACCTGAAGTCAGGTGACGGCGGCGCGCCTGCGTTCGCCGGGTCGCCCCGTCTGGTCTTCGACGCCGGTGCCGACCACCCGTTCTTTGCCGCCGTTGCGCGGGTCGAGATTGGCGCGGGCGCGTCGTTCCTGTTCGTTGGGAGCGGCAGCGATCTGCTCCCGGCCACGGGGGCCACGCACGCCTACCGGATGTTCGGCCTGACCGAGTCGGATGGGGCCGGCAGGCTCGGGTTCGAGATTCCGCTCGAGACCGCGGATGTGAACGGCGTGGACGAGCGGGTGACCGCGTTGCCGGCACTCGCGGGTGATGTGGTGTTCTTCACGACAAATGGAATTCCTCGGGGGACTCGTTGCATCGAACCGGAGGCCCGGCTGTACGCCCTCACGTATGACGGCGGTACTGCCTACGGGCGTGGGGGAAAACCGCGGACAAAGGCCGGTGACAGGCAACCAGTCGCCGTGGTTCCCCGCCGGCGAGCCACGGCTCCCGTCGTGGCCGACCGCCATCTGTTCCTGGCAACCGGGAACACCATCCAGGTGTTCGGCGATCCCGAGCACTACAATGAGGAGGCAGGCGTCGCGGGGCTCAGGATTCTCTCCTGGCGCGAGGTGCGGTAGGATGGGCGACGGGGGACTGCAGTATTGCCGGGATCGGCCGATACAGAATACGAGTGAGTGTCGGCAAGAGCCGGCTGGGAGTCGCCATGAGGATCTCGACGCTTGCCTGGGTGTTGCTTGCCGCGCTGGGAGTGACGGAAGTGGCCCGGGCACAGACGCTTGCAGACGTTGCGCGGAAGGAAGAAGAACGGCGGAAGGCCCTCAAGACGTCGGGCAAGGTGTACACGAACGACGACTTGAAGAGGTATCCAGTCTCCACCGCGCCTGCCTCGGAGGGCGACAAGGCGGCTGCAGGTGCGGGCAACACGACAGTGAAGCCCGAGGGCGCAGTTGACGCCAAGGCTGGGGCTGCAGCGCAGGCGAAGGAGCAGGCGGCCACCGAAGAGAAGGGCGAAGCGTACTGGAGGAACCTGCTCTCCCAGACCCGCACCCAGCTCGAGCGCAGCCAGTCGTTCCTCGAGGCGCTGCAGAGTCGCGTCAACGGGCTCACCGCCGACTTCTACGCTCGCGACGATCCCGCACAGCGGACGCAGCTCTGGAACCAGCGCACCAAGGCGCTCGAGGAGATGGAGCGTCTCAAGAAGGACATCGCGGACTCCACCAGACAGCTGAACAAGATCCAGGATGACGCGCGCCGTGCCGGCGTGCCGCCGGGTTGGCTGCGGTAGGAGCGGCATGGCAGTCCGTGCGGCTTCGCCTCCTGTGGCCCGCGCCCCGGTCCTGATCGTCGAGGACCGGGATTCGCTCCGCACGATGCTCCGTCGTGCGCTCGAATCCCACGGCCATGCGGTCGTCGAGGCACGTGACGAGCCGGAGGCTGCCGAGCAGTTGCGCGCCGCAGCACCCGCCCTCGTCCTCACCGATCTGCGTCTGCCCCGCGGCGACGGATTCGCCGTCATCAAGGTCGCCAAGGCCTTCGATCCCGATCTGCCGGTCGTCGTCATGACCGCCTACGGCAGCATTCAGGACGCCGTCGCGGCCATGAAGCAGGGTGCCCTCGATTTCCTCGCCAAACCCGTCGATCCCGATCATCTTCTGCTCATTGTCGAGCGCGCGATGGCTCAGCGGCGACTCGTGGCCGAGTACCTGCTGCTGAAGGAGGAACTGGCGTCCCACCGGGGGCTGCCGCAGATCGTCGGCGATGCTCCGGCGCTCAAGCAGGTGTCGGTGGCACTTCAGCGGGCAGCCGGCACGGAGACGACGGTGCTCCTCGAGGGCGAGAGCGGGACGGGCAAGGAACTGTTCGCCCGCGCGCTCCACGCCTTGAGTCCGCGCAGCGGCGGTCCGTTCGTGGCGATCAACTGCGCGGCCATTCCCGAACAACTTCTCGAGACCGAGTTGTTCGGCCACGAAAAGGGCGCGTTCACCGGCGCCGGGGTGCGGAAGCTCGGCAAGTTCGAGTTGGCGGACGGCGGGACGCTGTTCCTCGACGAGATCGGTGACCTGCCGCTGGCGCTCCAGGGAAAGATCCTGCGTGCGCTCGAGGAGCGCGAATTCGATCGTGTGGGTGGGACCGCGACGATTCGCGTGGACGTGCGCGTCGTGGCCGCCACCAACCGTCAACTTCGGGCCGCGGTTGCGGCGCGGCAGTTCCGCCAGGACCTGTTCTTCAGGCTGTCGGTATTCCCGATATCCATCCCGCCCCTCCGCGACCGTCGCGAAGACGTCGTGCTGCTCGCGCGGCACTTCATCGACCGCTTCTGCCGCGAGATGAAGAAGCCCGGGATGTCGTTGTCCGAGCACGCGCAGGCCGCGCTGATGCAATACGGTTGGCCGGGCAACGTCAGAGAACTGCAGAACTGCATCGAACGGGCGGTCATCCTGACCGACGGCCCCGTCATCCATCCGCACCACCTCAACCTCCTGGGCGCGGAGGCCCCCGGGGCGGCGGAGGCGCGTGACCCCTGGGGCGCGATCGACCTGTCCGGTTCGCTCGCCGGCGCGATGGGGCGGGTGCTTCGTGACGCCGAGCGAGAGAAGATTGTGCGGACGCTGGCCGAGGCGAGCGGCGACGCCGGTCTCGCGTCGGAGATGCTCGGCATCGCGTACCGGACGTTGCTCGCCAAGATCAAGGAGCATCGTCTGGGCGACGGCTGATCGAATCAGGCCCGGAATCCCACCCGCCGCAACGCCGCGGTCAACTCTTCGACCCTGACGTCGGTCACGACCGACGCCCTGCCGATTCCGGTGGGCAGCACGAAGTGCAGCGCGCCGTCGGTGACCTTCTTGTCGCGCTGCATCGCGTCCAGGATGTCGCCGATCGCGAGGTCCGTTACCTGCGGTAGCGGGCCGAGTTGCATGATGAGCGTGCTCAGTTGCGCCCGCTCGTCGTCCGCGAGCAGCGCGCGTGCGACGGCGACGTCGGCCGCGACCAGCATGCCCCAGGCCACGGCTTCTCCGTGCCTGAACCGCCGGTACCCGGTGACCGATTCGATCGCGTGTCCGGCCGTGTGGCCGAAGTTCAGCACGCGACGGAGGCCCGACTCGCGCTCGTCGGCGGACACGATGGCGGCCTTGATCGACCCGCATTCCGCGACCAGTGGTCCGAGCGTCTCGGAGGCTGCGTCCCTCAGACTGCGGCGGTCGCGCTGCAACCGTGTGAAGAGCGTCTCGCTGCACGCCATCCCGTACTTGACGACCTCGTACATGCCGGCCCGGAACTCCCGTCGCGGGAGAGTGCCGAGGAACCGGGGATCGGCGACGACGAGCAGTGGAGGGTAGAAGGCGCCGACGAGGTTCTTCCCGGCCGCGAGGTTGACGCCGACCTTTCCGCCGATGGAGGCATCGACCTGCGCAAGCAGCGTCGTTGGCACGTGCACGAGACCGATGCCGCGCATGAATGTGGCGGCCACGAATCCGGCGAGATCGCCAATCACGCCGCCCCCAACCGTCACGATGACGCTGCCGCGATCGGCTTGCGCCTTGACGAGCAGGTCGTAGACGCGGCCGACCGTCTGCAGGTGCTTGTGTCGTTCGCCGTCCGGGATCTGGATGACCTCCGCACCTGGCAGCGCCGCGGCAATCGGTTCGCCGTGCAGGCGCCAGACGAGCGGGTTGGTCACGACGAACCGGCGGCGGCCGATGCGCCGTTCGTCGAGCAGTGAACCGATCTGCGACGCGAGACCAGGGCCGACCAGCACGGCGTACGCCCCGCTGGCCGTGGTGACATCGATTCGAACGGGGTGCATGGGTCCTCTCGAGCCCGGCCTTTGGACTTCCGCGGGCGAAGCCAGGTAGGATAGCTTACACTGTTTGATTCTCGCGCGGTTCCTGGGGAACGGCGCACGCATGCGAAGGAACGACGATGACGAACACCGGCGACGGCAAGAAGGGCGGCGGCGACAAGAAGGGTGGCGGCGAGGCACAGGTGACCGAGATTACGCCTCGATCGGAGGACTTCTCGCGGTGGTACACCGATGTGATCCGGCGGGCCGAACTGGCGGACTACTCGCCGGTCAAGGGCTGCATGGTCATCCGGCCGTACGGCTACGCGATCTGGGAGCTGATTCAACAAGGACTCGACCGTCGCATCAAGGCGACCGGGCACGTCAACGCCTACTTCCCGCTGCTGATCCCGAAGAGCCTGCTGACCAAGGAAGCCGACCACGTCGAGGGCTTCGCGCCGCAGGTCGCGTGGGTGACCAAGGGCGGCGACGAGGAACTCGAGGAGCCGCTCGTCATCCGGCCGACGTCCGAGGCGATCATCGGGACGATGTACGCGAAGTGGATCCAGTCGTGGCGCGACCTGCCGGTGCTCATCAACCAGTGGGCGAACATCGTCCGGTGGGAGAAGGTGACGCGGCTGTTTCTGCGGACGACCGAGTTCCTCTGGCAGGAAGGCCACACGGCGCACGAGACCGCCGAGGAGGCCGAGGCAGAGACGCTGAAGATCCTCGGCCTCTACAAGGAGTTCTGCGAGACCGAGCTGGCGATGCCGGTCATCGCGGGGCGCAAGAGCGAGAGCGAGAAGTTCGCGGGCGCATCGCGCACCTACTCGATCGAGGCGCTCATGGGGGACGGCCGCGCCCTGCAGGCGGGGACATCGCACAACCTCGGCCAGAACTTCGCGAAGGCATTCGGGATCCAGTTCCAGGCGCGCGACAAGTCGCTGCAGCACATCTGGGGCACGTCATGGGGCATCACCACACGCCTCATCGGCGGCGTGATCATGACGCACGGCGACGACAACGGGCTGGTGTTTCCGCCGCGGATCGCGCCGCACCAGGTCGTCATCGTGCCGATCCCGCGCGGCAACTGGCGCGAGACGGTCCTGCCGCACGCCAAGGCGATCTTCGACGAGTTGACGGCGCAGGGTGTGCGCGTGATGCTCGACGACCGCGACGCCTACACGCCCGGCTGGAAGTTCGCCGAATGGGAGATGCGCGGCGTGCCGGTTCGGCTCGAGATCGGGCCGAAGGACATCGAGAAGGGCCAGGTGATGCTGGCGCGTCGCGACACGCGCGAGAAGCTGCCGGCCTCACGCGACGGGCTCGCCGGGCGCATCGTGGATCTGCTGGCGGACATCCAGCGTGTGCTGTTCGAGCGCGCGATCCAGTTCCGCGCGGACCATACGACCGAGACGACGTCGTACGACGAGTTCAAGCAGACCCTGGAAGGCCGCCCCGGTTTCGTCATCGCGCCGTGGTGTGGCAGCGGCGAGTGCGAGACACGGATCAAGGCCGAGACCCAGGCGACGATCCGCAACCTGCCGATTGAGGACAGCGCGGGAGGCGAGTGTATCTGCTGCGGGAAGCCCGGGATCGCCCGCGCGCACTTCGCGAAGTCGTACTAGACATCTTCCAGGGGCGGAAGCGAGTTCGGTGGTGTGAGGCGAAGCTTCGCCAGCAGCCTGCCCGACAGCTACCGTTTCGGTGGGCCGAGCAGCTCGGCCGCCGTGTCGGGCCACCGCGCCCTGATGCGGCGCGTGAGGGCGTGGCGTTCGGTGAGGCGCTCCCGCTCCGCGATGGCGCGGAACGCCGCGATGAGATGGTCGCGCCACCAGTTCGTCGATCCGCGCTGTGCCATGGTCGGCAGGGCGTTGGAGGAGTCGCGGCGGGCGTCGGGGGGATGCGCGGGTGCCATCCGCGCACAGGCGGCGGCAATCGCCTCGAGGCACGACTTGTCGCCGATCGCCCCTACTGCCGCGAGCATTTCGACGGGTGCCTGGTCGGTCTGCTCGATGGTTTCGCGCAGATCGTAGAGCGCGACGGTGCTGCCTTGCGCCGCGAGCGCCTGGTGGACGGATGCGCGAGCCAGCATCCACTCGCCGCGACGCGTGGGATCGCCGGTCCGCGATTCCATTTCGCGCAGTCGTTCGATCAGCCGGTGCAGCGTAGGCAGGGACGCACGCTCACCATCCGCCGCGAGCCACCGCTTCAACCGCGCGGGATCGTCCGGCAAGCCGGCCGCAGCCGCCTGGTCCAGCGCTTCCAGGGGGGGCTGCGCGGCTGGGGTTCCCCCCTCCTCGGCCCCGGCTGCGCGCATGCCCTCGTCCGGATCCTCTCGGAGGCGGTTCCTGAGCGGTTCGAGCGTCGGAGCCGGGAGGTTCCGCAGCGCGTCGAGCGCAGCCAGCCGAACGGCGGCTGGCCGTCGCGTGTCCAGGACCACCGCCGTCAACCGGTCGAGGACGGCCGTCCCCTGCGGCGAGTCGAGAAGCCGGCGAAGCAGGCCGGCCGCTGGTCCTCGCAGCAGGTCGTCCGGACCTTCGAGACACGCCTGGGCCGGTTCAATGGCCCGATGGTCGCCGATGGCTTCGAGCGCGGCGAGCGCCGCAACCCGGGCGGCCTGCACCCTGGTGGAGGTCAGCAGCGCGAGGAGGCCCTCGACCGCCCGTGTTCCGATGACCGACAGCCTCGCGACGGCGGCCTCGCGCGCGACGTCAGGGCCCGCCTCGATGTCCTGCAGCAGGCCCGACACCTCCCGGGCGGACGATCGCTTGATGACCACGGCTGTAGCTTACCGCAAACGGCATGAACGAGGGCAGCGACCCCCGCGAGTGTCAGGCCTCCTCTTCAGCAGGCGCGGATTTGCGCTTCTTGCCGAAGAGCCAGGCAATCAGGATGCTGAGCAAGTACAGGCCGATCATCGGCGCCGCGAACAGCGTTTGCGTCAGCATGTCGCCGCTCGGGGTGACGACTGCGGCGACGATGAAGATGATGAGTATCGCGTATTTGAAGTTCTTGATCAGAAAGCGTGCCGTGACCAGCCCCATCCTCGCCATGAAGTAGATGACGGCAGGCATCTGGAACACCAGACCCATGCCGAGGATCATCTTCACGTACAGTTCGAAGACCGGCTCGATCTTCGGCGCGAAGAGGAGTTTGTCGGTGGCGAAGCTCGCGAAAAACGTCCACATCCACGGGAAGAGCAGGTAGTGGGTGAACGCTGCGCCGCCGATGAAGCCGACGCTGGCCAGGAAGACGAACGGGAAGGCGAGCCGTTTCTCCTTCTGGTACAGACCAGGCGCGATGAAGAGCCACGCCTGCCACATCACGACGGGGATCGCGATGATGATGCCGGCCAGCAGCGCCATCTTGACGTAGAGGATGAACGCTTCGGTCGGCTCGGTGAAGATGAACGTGCTTCCCTTCGGCAGCAGCCGTGACAGCGGATCCATCACGAACTGGTAGATCCGGTCGACGAACCCGAAGGAGATCAGGCACGCGACACCGATGGCCGCCACCGCGACCATGATCCGTTTCCGGAGTTCGTCGAGGTGCTCGAGAAACGTCATCTTGGCGCCAACGCCATCCTCGGGGTCGGACTCGGGGTCCTGTCCACCGGGCGCCGGAACGCCGCCATGGCCGAAGAACGGAACGAGCGCCATTAGCTGTGCTGCGTCGGACCGTCACTCGGCGCGACGGGAGTTGTGGGCTGAACGGGCGCCGCGGCGGGCTCCGTCGTGGAGGCCTGTACGGTCTGCTCAGGGGCCGGCGCCGGCGCCTGGGCGGCGGGCCGCGGCTGACGCTGCTCATCCACGCGGATTTCTTCCTCGAGCGTGTTGCGCAACTCGTTCGACGCGCGCTTGAACTCGGCGATGCTCTTGCCCAGCGACTTGCCAAGTTCTGGTAGCTTGCGCGGTCCGAAGATGATCAGCGCAATCACGAAGATGATGATCAGTTCCTGCATGCCGATTGAGCCAAACATCGAACCTGCTCCTTCACCTTCCACGCGCCGCGCTGATGGACCGTGACGCGAAAGGAACACCGCCCGGTCAGGCGGCACACTGTCATGCTTCGACGGGTCTCATGGTGTCGGGGAAACCTCTTCTTCGGATTATAGGGGTCGCCTCCCGCACGGTCAAGGCAGGGGCGCCCAGCCGCGCGCCCGAACTCATTGCGGCACCATGGTTTATCTGCTAGCATCGAATTCATGCGCAGGTACGGAGTCTTTTCGGCCGCCCTCTTCGCGATCGTCGTCTCGGCGCTGGTCGGCGGCCTGTTCGGCCGCAAGGCACTCGCCACCGACGACCGCCTCCAGGATTACCGCGCGTACGCCGCGGCGCTCGGCGCGGTCGAAGCGAACTACATCGACAAGGTCGACTCGGCGCGGCTCGTCTACCGCTCAATCGACGGGATGCTGCAGACGCTCGACCCGCATTCGAGCTTCATGGATCCGGCGACCTACGCGCGGATGCGCGAGCGTCAGGAAGGCCACTACTACGGCCTGGGTATCACCATCGTGGTCGTGGACGGGGACATCACCGTCGTCTCTCTCTTCGAAGGGACCCCCGCCTACAAGAAGGGTATCCGTCGCGGCGACATCATCGCGCGAATCGCCGGCGAGGACGCGAAGGGCTGGACGAGCGATCAGGCCGTCAAGAAACTGCGCGGACCCAAAGGAACGTTGGTCCAGGTGTCGCTCCGGCGGCCCGGCTATGACCAGTTGATCGATGTCGAGGTCCCACGCGACGACATCAACATCCCGTCGATCCCGGCGGCGTTCATGGTGGACGGCCAGACCGGCTACGTGCGGCTTCAGGATTTCGCGGAGAACACCGACCGCGACCTGTCGACGACGCTCCACGAACTGCGGGGCAACGGGATGAAGAGGCTCCTGCTCGACCTGCGAAGCAATCCGGGCGGCCCGCTCGACCAGGCGATCAAGGTCTCCAACAGGTTCCTGCCCCAGGGCGCACTTATCGTCTACACGCGAGGGCGCGTGCCAAACTCCGAGCAGGACTACGTGGCGACCGACCGGAGCGAGTTCACCGACATGCCGCTCATCGTCCTGGTGAATCGCAACAGCGCGAGCGCTTCGGAGATCGTCAGCGGCGCGCTGCAGGATCACGACCGCGCGCTCATCGTCGGTGAGACGACGTTTGGCAAGGCGCTGGTGCAGTCGGTGTACCGCATCCACGAGGACGCGGGACTTGCCCTGACGACCGCGCGATACTACACGCCGAGCAAGCGGCTGATCCAGCGCCCGTGGGACGGCACCTTCGACGAGTACCTGAACTACACGTTGCGCGATCAGACGCCGAAGACCCACCCGGCGACCGACCTGCGGTACACCGAGGGCGGGCGGAAAGTGTTCAGCGGCGGCGGCATCGAGCCGGACCGCCGGCTCGACGGCCCGGTCGAGGGCTTCAACCCGACCAGGTTCGGTCGCATCTTGTATGCGCGCCAGGTGTTCGGCGTATTCGCGGAGCGGTACGTGGCCGATGGCGACACGCGGATCGCGCCACGCCCCGACCAGAAGAAGGTTGCGCGCGGCTTCGTCGTCGACGACCCGACAGTGCAGGAGTTCAAGGATTTCCTGAAAACGCAACGGGTCAAGGTCGACGACGTGGCGTTCGCACAGGATCGCGAATTCATCCGGGCGATGATCCACTACGACATCGACATGGCGCTGTTCGGCCTGTCCGAGGCCCGGCGCAACCTGATTGCGAAGGATCCCCAGGCGCAGTTTGCACTGCAACTGTTCCCTGACGCCGAGCGGCTGGCCGAACTCCGCCGGTCGAAGCCGGCGAAGCCGGGTGTCGAGTAGGCATTCCCCCTAGGTATGGTGTTCTTTCGGGTGCTTGCCACAAGAGCTTGTACTTGCTAGACTGACGAACCGACGGTGGACAGCCGCCCTTCCTGGCGGCTGTCGCCGTTTTCGGCGCCGATGACGGGTTCCCGGAGCGGCGCCAATTGCGGGCGCCTCGTCCCTCCGGGGCGGTGCCCATGGCGTGGCGTGCTGTCGTTCAGGTCACTTCCGATGCGTTTGCAGAAGTTGCAGATTTCCGGGTTCAAGTCCTTTTCCGATCGGTCGGAGCTCGCCTTCGATCGCGGTGTCACGGCGATCGTCGGACCGAACGGGTGCGGCAAGAGCAACGTCGCCGACGCGATCGTGTGGGTTCTCGGTGAACAGAGCGCCAAGAGCTTGCGCGGCGACCAGATGCAGGACGTGATCTTCAACGGCAGCGAGGCGCGCAAGGCGACCGGCGCTGCGGAAGTGCGTCTGATGCTGTCCGGGGTGACGTCGAGCACGAAGACGCCCGCGGAGACGGACAGCGAGGATTCGGACGCGGTCATCGCGCGCGATGTCGAGGTGACGCGGCGGTTGTACCGGTCGGGCGAGAGCGAGTACCTGATCAACGGTGAGATCGTACGCCTGAAGGATGTCCACGAACTCCTCATGGACACCGGGCTCGGCGCCAAGGCCTACGCGATCATCGAGCAGGGAAAGATCGGGCAGATCCTCAGTTCGCGCCCTGGCGACCGTCGTCAACTGATCGAGGAGGCTGCTGGCGTCACGAAGTACAAGGCACGCCGGCGCGCCGCCGAACTCAAGCTCGAGGCCTCCGAACAGAACCTCACGCGCATCGACGACATCATCTTCGAGGTCGAGAAGCAGCGTGCGGCGCTCAAGCGCCAGGCTGCCAAGGCGCGTCGCTACAAGCGACTGCGTGAGGAATTGCGGCGGTGGGAGAAGGTGCTGTTCGCGCGCCGCTACCGCGTGCTGGCCGCGTCGATCGAGTCGACGCGCCAGCGACTGGCCGAGCGCAGAGCCGAGGAGGCCGCAGCCGCCGGCCGGCTGTCCGCGGCGGAGGAATCCCTCGCGCGTACCCGTCTGGATCTCGCGCAGGCCGAGTCGCACGCCAACGCCCTGCGTGAGGAGGCGCACGCGCGCGAACTGGAGATCGATCGCCGACAGAATCACGTCAGCTTCAGCGAGCAGCAGTTGGTGGGACTGGAGGCCCGGAGCACCGAGATCGCCGACGAACTCAAGGCCCTCGAGGCGAGGCACGAACCTGCCACCGCCGCGTTGGCCGACCGCCGCCTGTCGGCGGCGCGCGCCGCAGAGGATCGGGACCAGGCTGCGGCCGTGCTGGCGGCGGAACAGGCTGCGTACGAGGCGGCCCACCAAGGCCTCCAGGTTCTCGAGTCTGAAGTCGAAGAGCGACGACAGGAAGTCTACCAGGCGTTGAGCACCATCAACTCCCTGCAGCATGCCATCGACAACGCCGTGGCGGCCCGCGAGCGCGTGGTCGATGAACTGGCGCGACTCGACGCCGAGAAGGCGGACGTCGAGGTCGAGGACGGCCGTGTGCAGGCGGAGCGGGCAGCAGCCAGCGCGCAGTTGTCCGAGGCGCAGATCGCACTCGAGCGCACGCGGGCCGACGGCGAGGCCAGGCAGGCCGAACTGTCCGACGCCCGCGAGCAGCACGAACAGCGGCGCCTCGAGATCCGCGCGAACGAGCAGGAACTGGCGAGCGTCGAAGCGCGCCTCGGTTCGCTCGAGGAACTCGAGGCGGCGCGTGCGCAGTACGGCGACGCCGCACGGTTCATCTTGGCCGACCAGACGGCCGGCATTCGCCAGATGGGATCGGTGGCCGACTACCTCGAGGTCGAACGCGGCCACGAACGCGCCGTCGAGACATTCCTGGCGGACCTCCTGCAGCACGTTGTCGTGGCCGATCACCAGGAAGCGGAGCGCGGACTGGCGCTCGTGCGGGAACACAACGCGGGACGTTGCGGTTTCCTGGTCGCGAGTGGGACGGTGGCGGCCGCGTCACCGGTGGCCGGGCCTCCCGTACCGGGCCTGGTGTCGCTCGCCTCGGTCGTGCGGATCGCCGGCGACCACGCCGCGCAGATCCAGCGCGCGATCGGCCACGCGTGGATTGCGCCGTCGTTCGCGCTGGCCACGACAGCTGCGCCGCTCACCGACGCCCCGGTCGTGACACCCGAAGGTGACGTCCTGCACGGGGCGCATCTCGTCTACGGCGGTGCGCGCGAGGAGTCACGCGGCATCCTCTCGACCAAGCGCGAGATCAAGGAACTGCGCGACCGCACGGCGGCTCTTCGCGAGACGCTCGAACGGCTGGCCGGCGAGACTGCGGCGGTGGCCGCGACCATCGAGCACCTGTCGCAGCAGATCGCGGGCCTGACGGCAGAGGCCCACGGGCGGGAGAAAGCGATCGTCGGGTTCGAAGGGCTGCTGGCGAAGGCCACCGAGAACCGCGAACGCCTGATGCGCAAGGCCGAGGTGCTGGCGACCGAGAGCGCACGTGCCGACGAGGAGAGACGGTCGCTGGAATCCCGCGAGGCCGAAGCGCGCGCGTCGATTGCCCGCCAGCACGAGACGTGGCAGGCGGCCGACGAGCGCCTGGCGCAGGCGCAGCGACAGTACCAGGACGCGCGAGACGCGGCCGAGGTGAGCAGCCGGCGGGCGGCCGATGCCCGGGCGTCGCACGCGGGCCTGGTCGAGCGCGCGACCGCCCTGCTCGTCGAAGTCGCGCGCCAGGAGGAAGTGCTCGCGGAACTCGAGGCGCGGGCCGGCGCACGCCACGAAGAGGCGCGACAGAACACGTCACGGCAGGAAGACCTTCGGCAGGCCATCGCCGACGGCAAGCGCCAGCTCGACCTCGACCTTCAGGATCTCGAACGGCTGCGCGGAGAGGTCCACCAGGCCGACGACCGACTGTCGGCGTTGCGCGAGGGGGCCGACGGCCAGGAGGCGGCCATCCGCGACGCCAGGCACCAGGTTGACGCGGTCCGGACGGAGGTGGGCGAACTCGACGTGGTACGGGTGACGGCTGAATCCGACCTGGCGCACCTCGCGTCCACATGCGTCGAGGCGGTGCAGGCGACGCTCGACCAGGTCCTCGCGGAGGTCGAAGAGGCGGAACGTGCCGGACAGGTGGCGCCAGGCCGGGCAATGGCCGACGAGCCGGACGAAGAGGCGGGCGACGAGGAAGGCGAGTTCCCGTCCGCGCCCGCCGTCGAAGGAGCGGAGGGCGGCGCCGAGGCGGTCGGCGAACTGCCACCGCTCATGGCTGCCGCCGCCGCTGCCAAGCAGCCGCCGGCGACGCCCGAGGAGGCGATCACCGACCTCAAGACCAAGATCGACAGACTCGGTCCGGTCAACATGATGGCGATCGAGCAGTTCGACGAACTCGAGACCCGCCACGGCTTCCTCACGGTGCAGCGCAAGGATCTCCGCGAGTCGATTGCCGCGACCGGCGAGGCCATCCGCCGCATCGACGAAACCAGCAAGGAACGCTTCCGCGACGCGTTCGCGGTGATCAACCAGAATTTCCAGGAAACGTTTGCCGTCCTGTTCGGTGGCGGCAGTGCCGGCCTGTCGTTGCTCGACGAGACCGACGTCCTGGAGAGCGGGATCGAGATCGTCGCGCAGCCCCCGGGCAAGCGCCTGCAGAGCGTGCAGTTGCTGTCGGGCGGCGAGAAGGCGCTCACGGCCATCGCGCTGATGTTCGGGATCTTCCGCTACAAGCCGAGCCCGTTCTGCGTGCTCGACGAGATTGACGCGCCGCTCGACGACGCCAACATCGGGCGGTTCATCGAGATCCTCAAGCAGATGCAGGAGCAGACGCAGTTCATCATCATCACGCACAGCCGGAAGACGATGGAGATCGCCGACCGGCTCTACGGGGTGACGATGGAGGAGCCCGGCGTCTCCAAACTGATCTCCGTGAAACTCAACTGAGGCCTGTGCCGGCTCGCGAAAAGCGGCAAGTATCCCCTTTTCCGGGCGGCGGCGAACCGTCACGCCTGCTCCGCCGTATACTCCCAGCAGGAGGGACTTTTGCTATGCGTGCAACGCGGAGTCTGGCGCTTGGCGCCCGTGTGGTGATGTTGGTGGTGGCCTCAGCCGCCCTGACGGCCTGCGACGTGGTGGTGACGAGCCTCAACGCCAAGGGCAAGGCCGAGGATACCTGGTCCCGAACCTATCCCATCACCGCCAATGGCCAGGTGGAGATCGTCAACCTCAACGGAGGGATCGACGTCGTCGGCGGTGAGGGCACGCAGGTCGAGGTCGTTGCCGAACGAACGGCTCGGGCGGCCACCGACGATGTTGCGCGCGAGTTCCTGAAACAGGTCGAGATCCGGGAAGAGGTGAACGCTGACCGCGTCCGCCTCGAGACGAAGGTGCCGTCGAATCCCGAGGGGAAGCGCGCCGAGATTCGGTATAGGGTGAAAGTGCCCGCCACGGTGTCGGTGCGCGTCACCGACGTCAACGGGGCCGTGGAGGTGACCGGGATCAAGGGGGCGCTCAAAGCGGAGACGACCAATGGCGGGGTGCGCGGCCGCGACCTGAGCGGAGCCGTCGAGGCGACCACGACGAATGGCGGCATCAAGCTCGCTTTCGCTTCCCTTGCGAGTGGCGGCATCCGCGCCGAGACGACCAACGGTGGCGTCGACGTGACGATTCCCGCGAGCGCGAAGGCGGATGTGAAGCTGTCCTGCACGAACGGGGGCATCTCGGTGGACGGACTCAAGCTCGAAGGCGGAGAATCGAGCCGTCGCCGGGTCGAGGGACGTCTGAACGGCGGCGGACCGAGCGTCTCGCTGGAGACCGTCAACGGCGGGATCCGGTTCAGCGGCAAGTGAACGAGGACAGGTCCGCCCGGTACCACAAACTGAGGCGCCGGGCGGCCGCCGTTTCAACGGCCTGGAGCGTCGCGTTGCTGCTGGCGTTTGCAGCGACGCCGCTGTCGGCCTGGTTGCGTGATTTGTCCGACGCGCTGGTGGTGCGCTTCGGGTTTCCATCCTGGCTTCGCCCGTCCGCCGTCGTCATCGCCTACGTGGCCTGCCTCGGTACCCTTCACGAACTCGGCTCGCTGCCCATCGCGTTCTATCACGGCTTCCTGCTCGAACGCCGCTACGGGCTCTCGACCGAGCGCCTGCGCAGTTGGTTGTTCGACCATGTAAAGGGCGGCCTGATCGGCGCCGCCTTGTCGCTGACCGGGTTCTGCCTGCTGTATCTCGTGATGCGGCAGTGGCCGGCCGCGTGGTGGGCGATCGCCGGCACAGGCTTCGCCATCATCGTCGTCTTGATGGTCCAACTGGCCCCGGTCGTGCTCATGCCGATCTTCTTCACGTTCCGTCCGCTCGAACGCCAGGATCTTCGTGCACGCCTCCTCGCGCTGTCGCAGCGCGCCGGCGTGGCGGTCGTCGATGCGTGTGAGTGGCAGATGAGCGACCGAACGAAGAAGGCGAATGCGGCGCTGGCGGGTATCGGTCGAACGCGCCGGATCCTCGTGTCCGACACCCTGCTCGCCACGCACACCGACGACGAGATCGAAGTCATCCTCGCGCACGAACTGGGTCACCACGTGCGCCACGACATCTGGCGGGGCATTGCGTTCCAGACTCTGGTGATGTTGGCAGGGTTCTACCTGGCAGGGCGGGTGCTCGTGGTGCTGGCGCGGCCGCTTGGACTCGCCGGCATCGCGGATGTTGCAGGCCTCCCGGTACTCCTGCTGGCGGCTGGCCTGCTGTCACTGGTGCTGGTGCCGCTGGCCAACGCCCTCTCACGCCGGATGGAGCGAGCCGCCGACCAGTTCGCGTTTGGCCTGACCGGACGCGCGATGGAATTCGCGAGCGCCATGCAGCGACTGGGCGCGCAGAACCTGGCCGAGGAGAACCCATCGCGTGTCAGCCGCTGGCTCTTCCACACGCATCCGACGATAGCGGAACGAATCGCCGCTGCGAGGGAATGGGCCGCGAAGCACTCGTAGCAGATTCGAATCGGGCCACACCTGCCTGGTCACCTCATCCCCGGGGCCACGGAGACCGCCGGCCGTCTGGTGCGGACGCGCATTCGGCGATGTGCCTACCGCTCGTACGCCAAGAGCCCTGTGTGGTAGATGAGAAGCCAGCCCGAGCCGACCTTCGTATAGCCCTTGCACGCCCGTCCCTTCCAGTGAAACGGCGCCCGGTCTGCCCTGTTGCACCAGAGGGTGTCGACGTCCACCACCGCAAAGCCCCCGTCGCGTTCGGCTGAGACGGCGATACGGACCGTCGTCCTTCTGTTGTGGACGAGTTCGTAGGCGCGAAACAGCTCGTGCCACCCTGCCTTCCAACGATCGCGGTTGTAGCGACCCTGTGGGAACACCCAGCTGGCAGGGTCGTGTGAACTGGCGTCCGGTGGCCACGGCCACACCATGTCGGGGTGGAAGAGAGACACGAGAGCCTCGGCATCCTGGTGGTCCCAGGCCCAGGTTTCTCGGTCGACCATCGCCTGGATCTCGTCCTCTTCGCTCACGTCGGCTTCCTCCATGCATTCGCCGTGCTGTTCTCGACTGGTCACCGGGCAATCAGCGGATGGACGCGTGAGGAAACCCGCGAAGGCGAGTCCGTGATGAGTCCGGCGAACCTGCCGCAGCCGCCTCCTGACTGCCTACTTCTTGGCCTTGACGACGAGTTCGCCCCGCATCTTCCGGCACCCGTCATCTGCCGTGAGGTTGCAGTAGAACGGGAATGCCCCGACCTTGTCGGCGCGGAACTCGAACACGGTCGTATGGCCGGCGGTTGTGCGCTTCGCGATCCGGTACGGCTCGTCGATGATGAAGCTGTGCGGGATATCGTCGGTCTCGAGCGTGATCTTCACGAGGTCGTCCTGCTGGACCTCGATGCGCTGGGGATTGAAGGAGTACTTGCGAGCGACGATCCGCCAGGCGTGGCGTTCAGGCGTCGCATCCTGCGCCCCAAGCGCGGCACTCGTGGGCTGCGGAGTGGTGTTCGTTGTCTGTGGGGCTGACGCCTGCGCGCGCGACCAGACGGTCAGGCCGACCAGAATGCCGGCACACGCGATGAGCAGGGCGCGATTCCTGTGGTCCATGGTGACTAGGTTACAGGTTATAGGTCGTTGGTGGTAGGGAAGAGCGCTCCCTGTCACCGAATCCCTACAACCTGTCCCCCAATGACCTGTCCCCCGGTGTCAGTGTCGCCGGTCGCCGCGACCGCGGGGTCCGCCGGGGCCGCCGCCGCGCTCGCGGCCACCACCGTGCTCGTGACCACCGCCGCTCGGCGGCTGTCCGTCCGGAGCCGGCCCGCCACCTGCCGGCGCGCCTTCATCGGCGCCCTCGAGCAGCGCCTTGCGGCTCAGCCTGATCTTGCCACTCGGGTCGATGTTGATGACCTTGACCATCAACTGTTCGCCCTCCTTGAGCTCGTCCCGCACGTCCTTCACGCGATGCTTCGCGATTTCCGAGACGTGCAGCAGGCCGTCCACGTTCGGCATGATTTCCACGAACGCACCGAAGTCGGTGATCCGTTGCACCTTGCCGAGGTACGACTTGTTCAGCTCCGGTGTGGCGGTCAGTTCCTGGATGATCGCAATGGCGCGCTGTGCCGATTCCTCGTCGGCCGACGCGACGTTCACGCGGCCATCGTCCTCGACGTCGATCTTGACCCCGGTTCGCTCGATGATCCCGCGGATGACCTTGCCGCCCGGCCCGATGACGTCACGAATCTTGTCCACCGGGATCTGGATGGTGACGATGCGCGGTGCGAACGTGGAGATGCTGGTGCGCGGCGCATTCAGCGTTTCCTGCATCTTGCCGAGGATGTGCAGGCGGCCGCGGCGGGCCTGTTCGAGCGCCTCGCGCATGACGGCCGAGGTCACGCCGGTGACCTTGATGTCCATCTGCAGCGCCGTGATCCCCTCCGTCGTGCCGGTGACCTTGAAGTCCATGTCACCGTAGTGATCCTCGGCGCCCGCGATGTCCGTGAGCACCGCGTACTTGCCGGTGCTCTCATCCATGACGAGACCCATCGCCACGCCCGCAACGGGCGACACGAGCGGCACGCCGGCATCCATCAGCGCCAGCGACCCGCCGCAGACCGTCGCCATCGACGAGGATCCGTTCGACTCGAGGATGTCGGACACGACGCGAACGGTGTACGGGAACTTCTCCTCGGCCGGAATCATCGGCGCGAGGGCGCGCTCTGCCAGGGCGCCGTGACCGACCTCGCGCCGGCCAGGTCCTCGCAGGAAGGCGACCTCTCCGACCGAGAACGGCGGGAAGTTGTAGTGCAGCATGAAGCGCTTGTACACCTCCCCGCTGACCATCTCGACCTTCTGCTGGTCCTCGGCGGTGCCAAGCGTGGCCGTGACGAGCGCTTGTGTCTCACCGCGCGTGAACACGGCGGATCCGTGAGTGCGCGGGAGGACGCCGACCTCGATCCAAATCGGGCGCACCTGGTCGAACGCGCGGCCATCGAGGCGAATGCCGCGCTCGAGGATCGCGTCGCGCAGCACCTTCTCCTTCAGTTCCTTGAAGACCTTCCGCGCTTCGCTGCGCCGCACCACTTCCTCTTCGGGGAGCGACGCGACGAGTCCGTCGAGGATCTGCTCGACCGCCGCGTAACTCTCGATCTTGTCCTGGATCTGCATCGCCTCGGTCAGCGGCAGAAAGACCTTCTCCTCCACTTCCCGGTAGAAATCGCGGTTGATCTCCTTCTTCGGCGGCGTCACCTTGGTCTTGCCGGCTTCCTGCGCCATCCGGTCGATCATCTCGACGATCTGCTTGATGGCGACGTGTCCGGCCTCGAGCGCGGCCACGACCTGATCCTCGGTCACCACCTTCGCGCCGGCCTCGACCATGACGATCCCGTCGCGACTTCCGGCGACGACGATGTCCAGCTTGGCCTGCCGCCGCTGGTCGTACGTGGGGTTGATGAGGAACTGATCGTCCACGAGCGCGACGCGGACCGCGGCAATCGTCTTCGCGACGGGGATCTCGGACAGCGCCAGCGCGGCCGACGCGCCGGTGATCGCGAGCACGTCCGAGTCGTTGTCCGAGTCGGCCGACAGGACGAGCGCGATGAGCTGCGTCTCGTGATGCCAGCCGGACGGGAAGAGCGGGCGCAGCGGCCGGTCGATGACGCGGCTCGTCAGCACTTCCTTCTCGGCCGGCTTGCCCTCGCGCTTGAAGAAGCCGCCCGGAATGCGGCCGGATGCGTACGTGTACTCCCGGTAGTCGACCGTGAGGGGCAGGAAGTCGATCCCCTGTCGTTCCGCCGACGCGTAGCACGCGGTGACGAGCACCACGGTGTCACCGTAGCGGACGATGACGGAACCGTTGGCCTGCTTGGCGAGCTTGCCCGTCTCAATCGAGAGGACGTTCTGGCCGATGGTCAGTTCACGCTTGTACATAGTTCTTTCTTGTCTCGAAGGCGGGACGCGGACGTCCCTGGTGACTGGCACGTGGAATCGACGCTGCGCACACACCACAGGGCAAGCGGCTGAACGTCGCTCGGGCCGCGTCGAGGGTCAGTCGAGACTGCCGTGCTACTTGCGGATGCCGAGACGGCGAATCAGGTCCGCGTATCGTCCGGTGTCCTTCCGCTTCACGTAGTCCAGCAACCGGCGGCGCTGGCCGACCAACTGCAACAGGCCGCGACGCGAATGATGGTCCTTCGCATGCACCTTGAAGTGTTCCGTCAGGTAGTTGATGCGCTCGCTGAGGATCGCCACCTGGACTTCAGGAGAGCCGGTATCACCCTCGTGCGTCTTGTAGCTGTCGATGAGTTCGGTCTTCCGCTCTTTGTTCAGTGCCACGTTCCATCACCTCCACGTACGGCCCAGAACGGACTCCTGCCGCCCAGACCGCCGTACATCACGAATCCCTTGATTCAACAGATCGGCTATTTTACTTCAGGACGACAACGGGATGCAAAACGCCGGGCCGATCGGAGGGGCGCGCGATGCCCACCAAGGTGCCGTCGGGCGCCAGCAGCCGGATGACGGCTCCGGTGGCCGCTGCCGCGTCCTGGACGGGCGAGGCATGGCGCGCCGCCACGTCGCCCGGACCGATGTCGTTCCCGTGCAGCGCCCGCCGCAGGCCTTCCTCGTTCAGCACGATCGCCGGATGTTCAGCGAGCAGCCCTTCCAGAGGGACAAGCCTGGCCAGGGCCCGTGCGGGCTGGGCCGACAGCCAATCCAGCGGAACGGCATCCTCGAGCGAGAACCGGCCGCTCTCGGTGCGGCGCAGGCGCTCGAGGCACCCGCCACATCCGAGGCGGCGTCCCAGGTCCTCCGCGAGCGCGCGGACGTAGAATCCGGCGGAGCATCGAACACGGATGTCCACGAGCGGCGCCCCGGCACGCACCACTTCCAGTTCGTGGACGACGACCCGGGCCGTCCGGACAGTCACCGGTCTTCCGCGCCTGGCCAGGACGTGCGCTCGCACGCCGTCGATCTTCTTGGCGGAGAAGCGCGGCGGAGTCTGGTCCTGTGGTCCGAGAAACGCCTGGAGCGCGGCCTCCACCTCGGCCGGGCCTGGCAGGTTGGCGTCCGCGGTGACCTCGCCGACCAGCACACCGGTGCGATCCCACGTGTCGGTGGCCATGCCGAGGCGGATCGTCGCCTCATAGGTCTTCTCATGAGCCGACATGAACTGCGCCAGCCGCGTGGCGCGGCCGATGACGAGCACGAGGACGCCGGTCGCCATCGGGTCGAGCGTGCCGGCGTGCCCAATCGCCCGGACACCAAGCGCCCTCCTGGCGACCGCGACGATGTCGTGGGACGTCGGCCCCTCCGGCTTGTCGACGACGAGTACGCCGTCTACGGCTGACATGGGACGGGTGCCGTTCCAAGGTCGATCGCGTCCTGCACGAGCGGGAGCATCTGCCGGCGGATATCGGCAAGGTCGCCGTTGACGGTGCACCCGGAGGCGTTCTTGTGGCCGCCCCCGCCGAAGCGGGCCGCGACGCTCCCAACGTCGATGCGGCCCTTCGATCGGAAGCTGATCCGAAATTGATTCGGCTCCCACGCCTTGAAGAAGACCACCGCCTGGACCTCCTTCACCGTGAGCGGCTGATTGATCAACCCGTCGGTGTCGTCGAACGTGCCGCCGGTCGCCTGCGCAATGGTGCGATCGAGGTACAGGACTGCCAGTCGTCCCGACTGGTCGAGCTCGAGCGAGCTGAGCACCGCGCCGAACATCCGAATCCGACCGATGGTGTTGCTGTCGTACACGCTCCGCGCGACGAGGACCGGATCGACGCCAGCCTCGAGGGCCTGGCGGCAGATGTCGAACGTCCGCGGCGAGATGCTCGAGTAGTGAAACGCTCCAGTGTCGGTCAGGATCGCGACGTAGACGTGCATCGCGATCTCATGCGACAGCGGGACGCCGAGCGCGTGAATCACGTCGAACACCATCTCCCCGCATGCGGCCGCGCCGGCGTCGAACCAGTTGATGGCGCCGAACAGCGCGTTACCCGGGTGATGGTCGATGTTGACGATGAAGAACCGCTCGAGGCCCTCGATCCCCGTTCGCGCGAGATCGCCGCACTCCATCACGATGACCGCGTCGAAGTCCCCGTCCACGCGATCGGCGATTTCGATGTCCGGGACGCCGGGGAACGTGGACAACCCGGGTTGGGCCGAGTCATGGTTGACGACCCGCACGTCCTTGCCGAGCGCGCGCAGGGCATAGGCCATCGCCAGCTGGGAGCCGATCGAGTCGCCGTCCGGCTTGAGGTGCGAAGTGATCAGGAACCGCTGGCGTCGCATGATCTCCTCGCGGATCCGTGCGACCGGGTCGGGGTCAGTCCTTGGTGCGGTCAGGGTCATGGTTTGGCTGGTCGTGAGCGGCATCGGCCTCGTGGATCTCCTGCAGGAGGCGCTCGACGCGATCCTGGGTCTCGATCGACTTGTCGAAGACGAACTCGAGGACCGGCACGCGGCGGAGGCGCAGCCGCTGCCCGATTTGACGTCGGAGGAACGACCCGGCACGCTGCAGAGCCTTGACCGTCGTCCGGCGGTCGGCCTCCGACCCGAGTGACGTGTAGAACACCCGCGCGAGCTGCAGATCCGGGGTCACCTGCACGCGCGTGATCGTGATGAACCCGATGCCCGGATCGTGAACCTCGCGTGCCAGTATCGTGCTGACTTCCGCGCGTATCTGGTCGGCGATACGGTCGGGACGATGACCTTGTGGCATAGGTTCAAGCCAGAAACTCGATCTCGGTTCGCGTGATCGCACCGGGCTCGATGCGCTCGATCTCATCGGCGACGGCCGCGAGTTCCTGCTCCGTATGAACCCGCGTCGTGCCGATCGTGACGATGCCCAGACCGGCGCGCTGCCAGAGGTCGTGGTGTTCGACCTCGGCAACCGCGACATTGAACTTCGCGAGCCGATCCTTGACCCGCCGCAGGACCATCCGCTTGTCCTTGAGCGACTGCGATCCCGGCAGGAACAACTCGACGGAAAGCAGGGCGACCACCATGGCCACGACCAGAGAGAAGCTGAAGAGCGCCACGTGCAAAATGAAAATGGAGAATGTCCGAAGCGCAGGATGCGTATCCTGCCTCCTGTCATTCTCCATTCGCCATCTTGCCTTCTACATGCCGTCGCTACGCGGTCACCGGGGTCAGGACGCGCTCGACGACGAAGACTTCGATCGCGTCGCCGGTCTTGATGTCGTTGAAGCGCTCGAGGCCGATCCCGCACTCGAACCCGGCCTTCACCTCGGACACGTCGTCCTTGAAGCGACGGAGCGAGCCGATCTTCCCCTCGAACACGACAACGTGGTCGCGCAGCAGGCGCGCCTGCGCGTCGCCGCTCCGCTTGATCGTGCCTTCCGTGACCAGGCAGCCCGCAATCGCGCCGATCTTCGGAACCTTGAAGACCTCGCGGACTTCGGCCACACCCAGCCGCACTTCCTTGAACGTCGGCTCGAGCAGGCCCGTCATCGCCTTCTTCATCTCGTCGATGACGTTGTAGATGACCGAATGCAGCCGCAAGTCCACATGTTCGCGCTCGGCGACCTCGGCCGCGTTCCGGTCCGGCCGGACGCTGAACCCGATGATGATCGCGTTCGACGCGGAGGCGAGCAGCACGTCCGACTCGTTGATGGCGCCGACGCCGGAGTGGATGATCCGGATCTTCACCTTCTCGTCGGACAGCTTCGTCAGCGTGTCGGCCAGCACCTCGGCTGAGCCCTGCACGTCGGCCTTGATGATGATCGGCAGTTCCTTGACGTCGCCCTCGGCAATCTGCTGCTGCAGCGATTCGAGCGTGAGGCGCGTGGACTTGGCGCCAAGCGCCTTCTCCTTGGCCTGCGACTGGCGGAACAGCGCAACCTGACGGGCCTTCGCCGCGTCGTTGATGGCCTGGAACGAATCACCCGGCTGCGGTAGCGCCGCGAGGCCGAGCACTTCGACCGGAATGGACGGCCCCGCCACCTTGACGTGGCGGCCGCGGTCGTCGATGAGCGCACGGACCTTGCCGAGGATCGGACCCGCAATCACGGTGTCGCCGATGTGGAGGGTGCCGTCCTGCACGAGGATGGTCGCCACCGGACCACGGCCCTTGTCGAGCTGCGCTTCGAGCACCGTGCCAACGGCGGCGCGCTTCGGGTTCGCCTTCAGTTCGCCGATGTCGGTGACGAGCAGGATCATCTCGAGCAGCAGTTCGAGGTTCTGCCGTTTCTTGGCGGAAACCTCGACCATGACCGTCTGGCCGCCCCAGTCCTCGGGCATCAGGCCGAGATCGGCCAGTTCGCGCTTGACCCGCTCGGGATTGGCGTCCGGCTTGTCGATCTTGTTGACGGCCACGATGATCGGTACGCCGGCCGCTTTCGCGTGGTCGATCGCTTCACGCGTCTGCGGCATCACACCATCGTCCGCGGCGACAACGAGGACGACGATGTCCGTCACACGGGCGCCGCGTGCGCGCATGAGTGTGAAGGCCTCGTGACCAGGCGTGTCGAGGAAGACGACGCTGCGGTTGTTGACCTGGACGTGGTACGCCCCGATGTGCTGCGTGATGCCGCCCGCCTCGCGTTCGGCCACGCGCGTCTCGCGGATGCCGTCGAGCAGCGTGGTCTTGCCATGATCGACGTGCCCCATGACCGTGACCACCGGCGCGCGGAGCACCCTGTCCTCGGGACGGCTCTCCTCGGTTTCGACCTCGAGCAACTCCTCCTCGAAGCTCCGAAGCTGGACGTCGGCGCCGAACTCCCGCGCGATCATCGTCGCGGTGTCGATGTCCAGCGTCGTGTTGATCGTCATCATGATCCGCTTGTCGAGGAGTTTCTTGAGAACGTCCTTCGTGCGGAGTTCGAGCTTGTCGGCCAGGTCCTTGACGGTCATGCCTTCGGCGAGCGTGATCGTCCGGGTGATTGGCGGAGGAGCCGCCTGGATCGCCATCGGCGGCACCCGCGGCGCCTCGCGCCGCGGACCGCCGTGATGACGCTGTCCGGGCGCCGGCCGGCCCATCGGAGGCCGCGGCGGCATTCCGGGGCGACCGGGGGGTGCCGGACGCGCACCCATCGGAGGCGCCATGCCAGGCCGTGGCGGTTGTGCCGGACGCACGGGCTGAGACGGGAGTGGCCTTGGACCGCCCGTCGCCGGCGGGCGCGACGTCATTCCCGGGCGTGTGAGTGCGGGCGGACGCGTTCCGGGAGGCGTGCCCCCTGGTCGCGTGAAGTCGGAGGTTCCGGGGCGTGGTCCTGGACGACCGACCTGGCCCGTCGGCGGCATCGCCGTCCGTGGCGCGGTCGGTCGCAGCGGTTGCGGCGGCACGGTGGTCCGCGGTGTCAGCCGGGGTGCGGGCGGAGGCGGCGTCTCCTCGACGCGGAGACGGAGCGTTGGCGGCACCAAGCGGCCGGGCGGCGGCATCACGGGACGAGGCGTCGGTGGTGGCGGCACCGGGCGCGCCACGAGCTTGGGCTGTGCCGGCTGACCGGGCACTCCGGGCTGCGGGTGCGTTGCGGGCTTGCCAGGCTCGGCCGCGGGTCGCACGGCGACCGGAGGGTGCATCCCAGCCGGACGAAGTGCCGGCGGGCGCACCAGACCGGGCGCGGCCGGGGCGCCGTGAGGTGCGGGCGCGTGTGCGGCCGTCGCAGGCGTGGTCGGCCGCTGGGCTGGCGGATGTGCAACACCAGCTGGCGGTGCCGGCTGCACGGCTCCTGTTGGCTGCGTGGCCACCGCTCGGGGCTGTGCCTCGGCGGCGGGGGCCTCCGCGGCAGGCGCTGCAACACGTGCGGGGGCGGCGGCAGTCGGTTCCTCGGCCGCCAGCGTCGGCTCCGGTTCGACCGGGGCCTGTTCTGCGGCAATCGGCGGAGGCACCGTCTCGGCCACACGCACCGGAGCTTCGGGAGGCTTGGGCGGCGCCGGTTCCGGCTTGGGTTCCCGCTCCTCGAGCATCAGACGTCGAGGCTCGTGGACGACAGGGTGCACGATCGGCTCGACGACGGGTTCTGGAGCCAGTTCCTCGACCTCTTCGGCGACCGGAACCGGTTCCGCCTCGATGAGCACGTCGGTCTTCGGCCGAATCGTCTTGATCAGACGCGGCGGCGGCAGGGCCGGTGCCACCGGCTTCGGCGGCTCGGGCTTCTTGCCCGCGACAGGCTTCTTGCCCTTGTGGGCGGGCGTCTCGGCGAACATGTCGCCGCCCGGCAGGGTCACCCCGCGCTGCCGCGCCATCCGCTCGACGAACTGTCGGGCGACAACTTCCTCGATGGTGCTCGACGCGCTCTTGACCTCGATCCCGTGATCGCGCTTGAGCAGCGCCAGGACTTCCTGGCTCGTCGTGCCGAGCAGTTCCGCGACTTTGTAGATCCGGACAGTGGCCAACGGTTACCTCGAATGCGTGTTACTTGCCTTGAACGTCCTGATCACCTTCGGCCAACGGGGCATCGATCGCTTGCTCCGTCCCGTCCTCGGCCGGACTAGCCTGTTCGCCAGACTCGGCATCCGGTGGACCGGCTTCCGCTTCCGCGGCGCCGGCTTCCGCTTCCGCGGCGCCGGCTTCGGCTTCCGCGGCAGCCGCCTCCGTCTCCGCGGCAGCCGCTTCGGCCTCCGCGGCAGCCGCGGCTTCGACCTCCGCGCGGGCGGCAGCGAGCACACTCTCGGCCGTCGCCTCATCGATGCCCGGCACGGCCATCAGCGACTCGATGGGGGCTTCCGCCACCATCAGGGCCGACTCGTAGCCCGCCTCTCGAAGGCTGGCAACGATCTCGTCGTTGATGTCGGGCAGCACGAGCACCGGGGCAGCCTCGACGGCGTCCTCGAGACCCTCCTCACCCGGCATTTCCAGCCCTTCGAGCTGCGCCTCGACCTCGCGCCGCTTCTCTTCCTCGCTCTTGATGTCGATGCGCCACCCGGTCAGCTTGGCTGCCAGACGGACGTTCTGGCCCTTCTTGCCGATCGCGAGCGAGAGCTGCTTGTCCTCGACGACGACTTCCACCACGCGCTCGTGTTCGTCCACGATCGACACGCGCTGCACTTTCGCGGGACTGAGCGCATTGGTGACGAAGCCAACCGCGTCCTCGGACCATTCGACGATATCGATCTTCTCGCCGCGCAACTCGCGGATGATCGACTGTACCCGCGTGCCCTTCATGCCAACGCAGGCGCCCACCGGGTCGACGTCACGCTCGCGAGAGTAGACCGCCACCTTCGCCCGGTCGCCCGCTTCGCGGACAGCACCCTTGATCACCACCGTCGCATCGTAGATTTCCGGCACTTCCTGCTCGAACAGCTTGATGAGCAGCGCCGGATCGGTGCGCGACAGGACGATCTGCGGCCCCTTGGCACTCCGGTTGACGGCCTTGATGACGGCGCGAATCCGGTCGCCCGGGGCATAGCTTTCGGCTCGCGACTGTTCCTTGCGCGGGAGGACGGCCTCGATGCGCCCGAGTTCGAGGATGAGATCGCCGTTCTCGAAGCGCTTGACCGTGCCGTTCACCACGTCGCCGATCCGCTGATTGTACTCGGCGAAGATGTTCTCACGCTCCGCTTCCCGGACCTTCTGGAAGATGACCTGCTTGGCCGTCTGCGCGGCGATCCGGCCGAGCACCTCCGTGGACTTCGGGAACTCGATCTCCATGCCTACTTCGGCTTCTTCGCCGTAGAGCTGCTGGGCCTCGGCCAACGCCACCTCGGTGGCGGGGTTGGTGACCTCGGCGACGATCTGCTTGACGGCGAACAGTTCGACCTGGCCAGTGTCGAGGTTGAACCGCGCGTGGAGATCCTCGTTCGTCTTGTAGTACTTCCGCGACGCCGTCTTCACGGCCTCCTCGATCGCGGAGACGATGACCTCGGGTTCGATCCCCTTTTCCTTGGCAAGGGCCTCGATGGTCTGCTGGAGTGTCGGATTGCTCATATCTACCTGAACGGGGCTACGCGTCAGAACTCGACTTCGAGCCGGGCACGGGAGACGGCCGAGAGCGGAACCCGGAGGATCCGGCCTCCGTCACCCTCGAGTACCACGCGATCCTCCTCGATGCCGTGTAATCGTCCGCGAAAGTGCTTCTGTCCGTCGACCGGTTCGCTGGTCACCACCTGCGCCAGCCGGCCGCGGAACCGTTCGTAGTCCGCCGGGCCCCGCAGCGGCCGGTCGAGGCCGGGCGAGGTGACCTCGAGCGTGTACTTCTGCTCGATGACGTCCTCGACGTCGAGCAGCGCGCTCAAGTCGGCACTGACGTGGCGGCAATCGTCCACGCCCACCGAATCGGCCGGCGCACCGGGTCGTCCCTGCGTGTCGGCCTGGCCCACGCGATCGATGGTGACGCGCAGGATCCACCCCACTGCCTCGCGCCGGAACTGCAGGTCGAATACCTGGAGTCCGTACGACTCCGCGATTCGCTCGGCCAGCGATCGGACCCGGTCGAGGCGCTCCACGGACCTCCCCAAAATGCAAAAAGTGGGCACCGGCCCACTTCAGTTGCCTCCAGCCCTCGCATCCGAAGCAGCACAGTATATCACGCCGTTTCGTCCACCGGCAACGGACGGACCACGAGGTCGTAGCCCCTCGCGGCGACCACTTCGGCCTCGAAGAGGTCGCCCGGCTGGTAGTCGGACACGTCGATGTCCGAGACGTAGACGAGCGGATCGATCTCGGGCGCCTGGCCTTCGAGTCGGCCGCGCAGGACCAGCGGGTGTTCGGGCGACGGCCCGTCGACCAGGACTCGAACGCGCTCGCCGATGCGTCTCCGATTGCGTGCCACGACCAGGCGCCTCTGCCGTCTCATCAGTTCTCGCCGCCGCTGTTCCTTGACCCGTCGCGGCACGTCGTCTTCACCGCGGCCGGCGGTCGTGCCCTCCTCGTGGGAGTAGGTGAACACGCCGACGTGGTCGAAGCCAGTCGTCTCGACAAAACGGCAGAGATCCTCGAACTCGGCGGCGGTTTCCCCGGGGAACCCGACGATGAACGTCGTGCGGAGCGTCACGGCTGGAACCGTGTGCCGGATCCGGGCGATCAGGCGCTCGTAGCTCGCCCGGGTGCCCGGCCGGCGCATCCGGGCGAGCACGCCATCCGACGCATGCTGCAGCGGCAAATCCACGTACTTGCACACCCTCTCGCATTCGGCGATGGCCGCCAGCGTATCCGGTGTGATGGTGGTCGGGTAGAGGTAGAGCAACCGGATCCACGCGAGACCGTCGACGCGGTTGAGCTGCCGGAGCAGGCGACCGAGGGCGCCGCGCAGGCCGCGGTCGATCCCGAAATACGTCGTGTCCTGTGAGACGAGCAGCAACTCCTTCACGCCGCGCGCGGCGAGGTCGCGCGCCTCGCGAAGGATGGAGGCGGCCGGGCGGCTGCGGTACTCGCCACGCAGCTTCGGGATGATGCAGAAGGCGCACTTGTAGTTGCAGCCTTCGGCGATCTTGACGTACGCGAAGTGCGACGGGGTGGTGAGCGTGCGAGGCGTCAGGTCGTCGTAGATGTAGGTGGGGCTGGCGCGGAGGCGGGAAGCCCTGCGCCGACCGCCGATCTCGGGCTGCGCCGGCTCGACGGGGGGCGCCGACTTCCGATGGAGCGTCAGAGGATGGACCGCCTGGACAATGCCCGGGATCTCGCCGGTGCCGAGAATCGCATCGACCTCGGGGATCGTCTTCTCGAGTTCGTCGCGGTAGCGCTCGGCCATGCAGCCGGTCACGACCAGCCGCTGGCATCTGCCGGTCTTCTTGTGCTGGGCCATCTCGAGGATGGCGTCGATCGACTCCCGGCGCGCCGACTCGATGAACGAGCAGGTGTTGACGACCAGCACGTCCGCATCGGCGGCCTCCGGTGTGAACGTGTGGCCCGCCTGCTGCGCGAGGCCGATCATCACTTCCGAATCGACCAGGTTCTTCGGACAGCCGAGGGAGACGAATCCTATCTTCATACCGCTGCGACGACCTCTTCGAACCGGCGTCGAACCAGGACGGTCCGCTCGAGCACCTCGCGCGGCGTGCTGGTGTTGGCCACCTCGAAGAGGATGAGACCCTCGTAGCCCACCTTTTGCAACGACATCAGGGCGGTCGGCCAGTCGATCCTTCCGTCGAATGGAACGAGGTGGTCGTCCTGTTTGCCGCCGTTGTCGTGCACGTGTGTGGTGACGATCTCACCGCCGACGATCTCGATCGCGTCGGTGAGGTCGCCCATGAGGAACGCGTGCCCGAGGTCGAGGCAGATACCCGCGCCGGGCGACGGCAGATCCAGGTCTTCCTCGAGCATCCGGACGATGGCGCTTGCCGCCGACAGCTTGTTCGGGATCACCTCGACCGCCACCTGAACGCCCAGGGGAGCCGCTGCGGCGACAATCTCCTCGATGCTCCGCTCTGCCGCGCCCCGCGTGTTGGCATCATGCGGGGGCTTGAGGTCGTCCGGGATTCCAAGATGGACGACCAGGTACTTGAACGGAACGGAGCGCGCCAGCTGCACGGCCGCGATCGCCTCTGCCACGGCGTGGACGCGGACCTGTTCGGCGCCAGCCGCGGTGGAGAGCGGAGGGCCCCACTGGCCGTTCAGCCGGTGCTCGACGATCGGCGCATGGACCGAGTGCAACTTCAGGCCCGTCTCCCTCAGCCAATCGCCCAGTTGCACGGCTGCCGTCTCGCTTCGATAGTCGAAGTGACCGATCGTGGCGAACAGCTCCACCTCGCGAAAGCCGAACTCGGCGATCTCGCGCAGATGGTCCTGACTCAACGGCCATTCGTGGTAGAGATGGGTCGAGATGCCGAAGCGCACGGAGTCACTGCTCCTCTTTGCGGAAACAACGCTTCATTCTATCGCAACCCGCGGGGGCGCTTGCCCTTGCAGCCCGTCTATGGGCTGCTAGGCCAGCGCCTCCACGAAAGTGGCGAGCAGCTCGCGAAGCCGACCGAACCGCGGGTAGCGCTGGAGATTGCGGCGGACATGGCGCAACGTGCGCGGCATGTACTGGATATAGACGGTGTTCTGCCGCGTGGTCGTCTGATAGCCGAACGTGCCGAGCGCCTTGAGGTTCCGCTGCAGCGCCATCAGATCGAACCGGCGCCGGAAGTCGGCCTGGTACGCCCCGAACGACCCGGCCTCGCCGTCACGCCCGTGGCGGCCGCGCAGCGCCAGGAAGAACGCGACCAGATCCTCAACCGTCTCCTCGGTGAAGTCCACGTAGGAATCGCGTAGGAGGGAGGCGAGGTCGTAGGTGTCGGGCCCCAACCGCGCGTCCTGGAAATCGATGATGTACAGCTCGTCCTGATGGGGCATCAGGTTGCGGCTGTGGTAGTCGCGGTGACAGAGCACCTGCGGCTCCGCGGCAAGTTCATCGACGATCGGCTTCCATTCCTCTCGGATCGCCGTGCGCGTGGGCGTCGGTACCTCGAGACCCCGGTACGCCTCGATGAAGTGCTTGACGAAGAACTCCAGTTCCCACGTCAGCTTCTCGACGTCGAACGCGAGCGAGTACGGTGTGAAGCGGGCGGACTCCAGCTCGCGGCCTCGGCGCTGGAGGACCTCGATGTAGCTCACGGCCTGCCGGTACGACGCCGCGTGCTCGCTGGGCGACGCCGCGCCGAGGTGTGCCTGGAGCGTCACATCGCCCAGATCCTGCAGGCGGAGCAGGCCGAGATCGCCGGCGTGATCGAGGATGGCCGGGACGGGCAGCGGTACCTGCCGCAGCAGTTCTGCCACGTTCACGAACGTGAGCTTCTCGTACTCGAACGGTGTGCCGTAGAGCGCGAGCACCGACGTGGTGCCGTCCTGGCCGATGACGCGGAAGTACCGGCGGTCCGACGCATCACCCGTCAGGGGAACGACCCGTGCAGCGTGGAGCGTCGCCCGTCGTCGTTCGAGATAGTGATCGATGGCTGGTGGAACCGGGACGTTCCCGGGATGTGCATCGAGGCTCATGGTCGCTGCGATCCTTGGCGTTGCCCGCCGGGCCGATCGCCGAACGGCACGACGAGCAGGTTCCCCACGATGTGGCTGCCGGCCTCGGTGACCGCTCCGTGGCGCGCGGCATCGCCGGCCAGGATGACGGAGTGCCGAGTCAGCGCGGTCCCGGCAGGCACCCGGACACCGTCGCCCACAGCGCACTCGGTCAGCGTCACGTCGTCCTCCACCGTGACATCGTCCCACAGAATCGAGCGGACGACACGCGCTGATTGCGCGACCGTACAGCGGCGGCCGACAAGCCGCGAGGGACCGCCCTCGCGGGCGGCAATGGCCAGCGACGTCGCGAGATAGTCGGCCGGCGTGCCGATGTCCTCGAACGACGCGTCGCATCTCAGCGCACGGACGCTGCCAGGCCGCCGGCGAATGAGGGCCGGGTAGAGCGCATTCACCGTTTCGGCAGGTTCATCGGGCGGAAGCGCGGAAAAGACGTCCGCCTCGACGACCTGCACCCCGATGTAGTGCCAGGACGGACGCGCGCTGCCGCGCCCCACGAAGCCGACGACGGATCCAGCCTCGTCCACCAGCACGCCGCCGTAGCGGTCCGGTGCGGGGTTTGGGACGACGGCCATGGTGACGCGCGCCGCGGTGCGTTCATGCTCGCGCGCCAGCGTGTGAATATCGAGATTGGTGAGCGTGTCGCCGTTGACGATCAGGAAGCGGCTCGCGGCGAGCAGGGAGCGCGCGCGGCGGGGGCCGCCTGCCGATCCGAGCACCGGATTCTCCCAGGAGTAGCGAAGCGTCACGCCCAGGTCCGAGCCGTCACCGAGCTCTGCGGTGATCGACTGCGGTTCGTAGTGCAGGTTCAACACGACGTCCCGGACACCGGCCGCTCTGAGCCACATCAGGATCCGGCGCACCAGGACCTCGCCCGCGACCGGCACCGCGGGCTTGGCCCGCACATACGAGAGCGGTCGAAGACGGGTGCCCAGGCCGGCGGTGAGGAGGAGAGTGGGAAGCATCGATCACGTCCAGGCTGCTACTCTTCAAACACCATATCCCTCCCCGTCGCCCCGGTCTGCTCGCAGTGCAGGACGTACAGTCCGCGGTAGGAGTCGAGCAGGTAGTCCTCCTGGGTGCGGCCCAGGGCGGTGGCGACGTCGATGATCCCCTTCTCGCTGCCTTCGATCTCGACGAACGTGCCGATCGGAGTCTCGTCGAGCGCGATGATGGCGTCCTCGCCGCCGAATTCCTCGCGGTACTTCTGGTAGCGGAACCAGACGTGGAAGCCAAGCAGTTCCAGGATGTACAGCAGCGTTTCGCCGTCGGCCACGACGGTCTCCCGCTCCTCGCGGAGCTTCATGGCCGAAGGCTGGACCGGTCCCTTGTAGGTGAGCAGGCTGCGCCCTGCCTCCATCCGGATTCGCAGCACGCATCGCTGGCGCTTCAGCATGTCGTCGGCCGTATCCAGCAGGCAGTCGTCCTGCATCCGCCGGCCCCGCACCGGCGTGGCGCCAACTCGGATGATGGCCTCTCTCGCCTCGGCCGGGTTCGCGAAGCGCAGCTTGATCTCCCGTTCGAGTGGCGTGGCACTCATCTTTGCTCCTCTGTGACTGCTCATTAGACCGGATCTCGGGGCCGAAAGACAGGGCGGGACGGTTTCTCGGTCGCCCTGGCGCGTTCAGGTCAGCCGTCGTGCGAACGAGAACCCGGCAAGTGTCGGCTGCCCGAGGCCTCTTGCGAACACGAGCACCTTGTGTGTGCTGCCCAGACCGGCCGGCAGCAGCAGCGACTTCAGCGCCAGCCGTCGCGCGAGGCCGCGGGGCGAGGGGTCCGACGACTCGAACAGCCTGTCGGCGAGGCCGAGGCCCAGCAGGAAGTAGCCCTGGTCGATGATGCCCAGCGTGGTCAGGCCTGCCGCCTCGGCCGCCAGTCGTACGCCGGTGAGATCCACATGCGAGGTGATGTCGCGCTCGCCGGGTTCGGCCAGCCACGACGGCCCATCGTCGCGCCCCTCGCTGGTGTGTCGGTGATACGCGGTCAGCGTTCCGCCGCGGCGGCTTGCAGAGAAGAGGGACGGCGCCTCGTGGCCGTAGTCGATCAGGAGGAGGAACCCGGCCTGAAGCCGTTCGGCGGCGCGACGGATCCAGTCGATTGCGGCCAGGTTGACCTCGGCAAACCACCCGGGTTCCAGCCTCGCTCGCACGTGGTCGAGATATGCGCCAAGGCGCGACGACGATGGTTCGGCCTCGACGGTGTGGAGGCGGTCGCCCGAGGCCGTCACGAACACCTCTCGCAGGCCGCCCGTGCGCATGACGACGAGATGCGGCGGCAGCGCATCGAGGAGTTCGTTGGCGAAGATGAGGCCGCGGATCGCCTCGGGAACATCGGCGGCCGACGTCGTCAGGCGGTCGCTGTGCGGGCCGAGGACCCCGCGTTGGCTCGAACGGGCCGTCGGGCTGCGCTCGACGAGATGAAGCCGGATGGACCGATGAACGTCGGGTGCGTGTGCTGCGAGGTGGTCGAGCACGTCACGGGAGAGGCGACCGTTCCCGGCCGCCGCCTCGACGAGATCGAAGGTCCCCGTCTGAGTGGGACAGGCGTCCAGCCTGTCCCCAGCACGGGCGAGACGCCCGTGCCACT
>DASXVO010000031.1 GCA_036504215.1 Vicinamibacterales bacterium
CGCGCCGGATGGCTGACAGGGACCGATCATGTCCGAACCCATCCCCACCCGTCTCCGCGCCCGGCGAGGAACGATCGCCACCTTGCTCATGAGCCTGGCGCTTGCGATGGGGCTGGCCGCCGGCGGCCTCCTCATCGCCCCCACGCCGGCGCTCGGATGGGATCCCGGGGCGTTCAGCAAGGCGTCCGAGGATCAACTGATCGCGCTGCAGAACAAGGCGCGGGCGTCCGCCGGGCTTCGGACGCTGAAGCCGGATCCTGTGCTGCAGGCCGCTGCGCGCTGGCGAGCCAAGGACATGGCGCTGCGCGACTACTTCGGGCACACGATCAAGGGCACCGACCGGAAGGTCTTCTGGTACCTGCAGTACAAGTACGACTACTGCTTCAAGGTGGCGGGTGAGAACCTCGGCACGGTGACGTGGGAGGGCGCGTCGGCCGAGGACGTCTCCGCGTGGGTGTTCGATCGATGGATGGACTCGGCCGGTCATCGAGCCGCCATCCTGGGCGAGGCGTGGGACTCCATCGGCATTGGTGCCTACCGGGCGGCCGACGGCAAGTACGTCTGGACGGTGCTCTTCGCAGATCGCTGTGGGTCGCGCACGACCTCCCCGAAGGCCACTCCGAAACCGTCGCCGAAGGTGACGCCGAGGGCCACCCCAAGACCGACCGCAAAGCCACCCGCCAACCGAACGGTGAAACCGAGCCGGAGGGCCACCCCGAAACCGCTCCTTCGGCCGACCCCGAACGCGACGCCCAATCCTGGACCGGCGGCACGTCCCCGGTGCATCGTCCGCGGGTCGCGGTGGGCGTTGACGGAGTCTTGACGAAGCCCTGACCCGCCCTTCATCGACCGCGGCGGTCACGAGGGAGATGATTGGCGCGGTCCACCGGTACGCCCGCACACCTCGAGCATCGGCGGAACACCCAGTACGTCGGCCGCGCCGACAAGGAGATCAGGTTGGGCGTCGCCACGGGAACTGTCGGCCGCTCCCGGAAGTCGGCAGGCCGCATCCAGACCATCGTCGTCATGGCCGTCGTGACCGTGACGATTGGGGCCCTGTCCTGGTTCATCAGCGACGGGTTCGACGACGGCGTGACGAACGTCTCGCTGACCGGGAGCGCCGGCGCGGAGCAGCCCGCGGTCGGCAAGGTCCCGACTGCCTTCACCGGTCTGAGCTATGACGGCAAGACGATCTCGCTTGCGGACTATGCGGGCAAGCCCCTGTGGCTGACGTTCGGGGCCAGCTGGTGTCGTGACTGCCGGGTGGAGGCGGCCGATCTCCAGGAGACCTACACGCGATACCAGCCCGAGGGCCTGAACGTGCTCGCGGTGTTCATCAACGACCCGCCGGCCGACATCGCGGGCTTCGCGAAGCGTGCGGGCCTGACCTTCCCCATCATTGCCGACCAGTCGACGAAGATCGGGAGCGCCTACCGCCTGGTGGGAATTCCCACGCACGTGTTCATCGGTCGCGACGGCCTGATCAAGGAGGTCCTGATCGGCGCGCTCTCGAAGGACGACATGCAGCGGGCCGTCGCCGGAATCCTGAACTAGCGGCTCCCGCCCTG
>DASXVO010000032.1 GCA_036504215.1 Vicinamibacterales bacterium
AGGTCAATGTGGCCGAGGACGCCGTCACGGTCCACGGCGAACGGCATCGCGCACGGGAGGAAGAGCGCGATGGCGTGTACCGGAGCGAGCGCAACTACGGCGCCTTCTGCCGAACGATTGCCCTGCCGGCGGGCACCATGACCGACCATGCGAAGGCGTCGTTCAAGAACGGGGTCCTCGAGATCCGGATGCCGGCCGCCCAGGGGGCGGCGGGCCGTCCGATCGAAATCGCTGGATGACCGGCGCGGTTGACAGGAACATTCCTTGCCACAGCCTCATCGCGGCCGCGGCGAAGCTGCGCTAGGGCGCGGGCCGAGTCGGGCGGCAGCCGCGCAGGCGGGCGATCGCCCCGCGGTAGGCCCGCCGCGGCCGATTCCCAAGGAGGCGGCCATGAAGATCTGCTCCCCGGCGGCGAAGGAGTCGCTGAAGCCACGCGTTCGCGGCGATTACCGAGACATGCCGGGGCCGAGGCTCACCCTTCTGCAGGCGCAGCGCCTGTTGGCGCTGGCGATGCGCCGACCTGCAAGTCGCTGTTCCACTGCCCGGAGGCGTACGGCTTCCTCGCCCACGCCCGTGACGGATCGTGCGAGCGACACCAGTCCTGCTGATCGTAGACCGCCCTTGCGACGTCGGTGGAAATCATCCTCATCGGCAGGCCGCCGCCCATGACCCTCTCAGCCGTGCGGGCGCCCGCGGCCGCGGGAGCCGTCGGCGGCGGGATCCTTCGCGCAAGATAGCCGTGCGCGCATCACCGCCTTGATAGATTTGATCGAGTCCTTGCCGGCTCATTCGGCGGCTCGCCCTTCGGTACGCGCTCGGTGAGCCACGTCCGCGTGTTGGGTCGCTCGTCGGACGAGCCCGCCTGCTGCGGACACTGCCGAGTTGACGTCGACGGCGGTGTCCCCGTCGTGGAACTCGCCGGCATCTTACGGTCTTCCGCGGTCATTGAGGCCTCCTTCGAGCATCTGCCTCGTCATCTTCAGTCCCATCAGCGCGGCGTTCTGCACTTCGCTCCGTACTCTTCCCCGCACGAACCGGCCCGTGAACCCGCCCAACCCGTCCGCCCGGCCCCGGTAGATCGTCATGAGCCAGAAGCCGGGACCGCGCGACGGATCCGGCATCAACGCCCGCAGCTCGAGCCCGGTCCAGAAGTAGTGGTTCGCATACAGCATCTTCGACGCAACGACGGTTTCGTCATGGCCTTCGCGCACCATCAGATGACTGATCCGGACCGTCGGCTTGAGGCCGAACTGCGTTTCCTGCCAATAGAAGAACGAACTGGATGCCCCACCCGCTGTCTTCGGATACTCGAGCAGGTACCGGCGGACGTCCGGCATATACGCGGTGAGCTCCGGCGTCTTGTCGACCATCTCGCGGAACTCCTGGGCAACGAACGTCGGCCGGTACTTGTCGCGATACACGGCGAGCCGTTCGTCGCCGCCCTCGGCGTATCCGGTCACGTATTCGAGCGCCAGCTGCCGCATCAGCGATTCGACACCGGCCTTGTGATTCGGCGCGTTCCAGTCGATGCCGGTCTGAAATCGTGCAAGGCCCTTCTCGTCGAGCTTCACGTTGCAGTCGCCCACCCGGCACGTCCGCAGGTCGGCCACGTCCTCGTCGGACATTCGCATCGCGGCGAAGTCTTCGGCTTTCGGCGGCGCGCTGATGCGCCTGGTCTGCCTGAATCCGCCACCGCGCTCGAAGTTCTCGATGTCCTTGATTAGAGCGACGTAACGGCGCATCGGCGCGTCCACCCACACGGCGCCGAAGACCGCCACTTCCTTGTTCTCGTCGGCGTCGAGCATCTTCGTGACCGGCTCGCCGGCGACGAGCTGCGCACGCTCGTCCGGCGTGAGCTTTGCCGTGCCGGTCAGGTAATCGTGCAATCGTGCCGGCAGGCCGGGCATGGCCGTGCGCGCCGTGGTGGTCAGCGTCGCGGCGAAACCCAACGCCAGCAGCGGTGGTAGAACCCTGCGAATCATCGCGGACCTCTCTTTAGCGAGGGCGCGGCAAGACACGTCGCCGCGCCCCGGGAATCCTCACTTCGCGGGTGGAGCGGGGGGCACGGGAAACCTGCGTCCGAGTTCGTCGAGCGAGGTCTTGAGTGCCGCGGCGGCCGTATCGATGTCGGCCTTGGCTCGCACGATTTCAGCGTCATTGATCGTCTTCAGGTCCCGCAGTTTGCGTTCGATGTTCTGCCTTGCTGTCTTCAATGCCTCGACAGCCGCGATCTCCGCCTGCACCCTCTTCGCCTTGCCTTTGGCTTCGAACTGTTCCAGCCTGGCTTCCGCCTCCTGCAGTTGCGCCGCGATCTTCTCTTCGAACGTCTCCGCTGTTGTGCCGGGTTTCGTTCGAATGGTCTCGGTAGACATGTTCTTCTCCTCGTTCACGGGTTGGACGCACGATTTTCACGGGTTGGACGCACGATGGTTACGCCCCTCCGCAAAACCCGTTCCCTCGTGTCACACAACGGGCCGCACGCGTAAATGACCGGCCGCACACGCGAAGCGCGCCGCCGCGGCAGGGCAAACGCCGAGCGTGATGCGACGCTCCGGCGTCTGGCGGCGTCATTTCGTCGCGGTGGCGGCCTCGTCCGGTCACTACCGTCTGCGCCGCCATCGGTCAACGTGTGACGCGAAGAGGAATGTGCCTTCGCTATTGGCGGGCGATCGCCGACGCCGGGTCATCGGTGCGGATCAAGCTTGCAGTGACCGACGTCTCGTTCATCGACCATGACGGCGAGCGTCTGCTGGAGCGGATGTGGCGGGAGGGCGCCGAACTCGAGGCGTCCGGCTGCATGAACCGGCGCGTGATCGACCGGATCCGGACACAGTCCAGGCAGCTGGCAAGAAGGCCGCACCCCAGCAGCCCCTATCGTTACGAGCCGCCACCGCCCGACCGCTCGGGTCTGGGCCGCGAGATCCCGAGGCGGCGCATTGTTGAGAAGAGCGTGGTTCGCTTGAGACCGAGGCGTGAGGCGGCGCCCGCGGGGCCGCCGATCACCCATCCGGTTTCTTCCAGGGTGCGCAGGATGTGCTGCCGCTCGGCGTCTTCGAGCGACACCGCCAAGCCGGGCGGCGGCTCGGCCGACGCTTCGAACTCCGAGAGCGACACCCGCAGCGTGGCTCCGGGCGACAGGATGACCGCGCGCTCGATCACGTTCTGCAGCTCACGGACGTTGCCCGGCCAGTGCCAGCGGCACAGCGCATCCATGCTCTCACGCGCCACCGACTCGATCGGTCGGCGCAGCCGCTTCGCGTAGCGCTGCGTGAAGTACCTGACCAGCGGAGGAATGTCCTCGCGGCGGTCCCTCAGCGGCGGAATCTTGATCGGAAAGACGTTCAGCCGGTAATAGAGATCCGACCGGTATTCGCGCTTCGCGACCATTTCCTGCAGGTTGCGGTTCGTGGCCGCGATCAGGCGGAAATCGACGTGAATCGTGCGGGTGCTCCCCAGGCGCTCGATCTCGTGCTCTTGCAGCGCGCGCAGGAGCTTCGACTGCAGATCCAGCGGCACGTCGCCGATTTCATCGAGAAACAGCGTCCCCTGGTTGGCGAGCTCGAAGCGGCCTGGTTTTTGGTTGAGCGCGCCGGTGAACGCGCCCTTTTCGTGGCCGAACCACTCGCTCTCGAGCAAGCCGGTCGGTGACGTGGCGCAGTTGACGGTCACGAGCGTCCGCGCCTTCCGCTCGCTCATCGAATGAATCGCGCGCGCAATGAGTTCCTTGCCGGTTCCCGTTTCGCCGAGCAGCAGGACGCTGGTGTCGGTCGGCGCGACGCTGCGGAGCTGCGCAAGCACGCGTTGCAGCGCCTTGCTGTCGCCGACGATCTCGCCGAAGTGCAGCGTGCCTTGAATCTCGTCGGTCAGGTAGACGTTCTGCTGCGCGAGCTGGTCCTTCAGGTGTTCGATCTCGCCGAAGGCCAGCGCGTTCTCGACCGCAATCGCGATCTGGTCGGCGGCCTGCATCGCCCGGCCCATTTCGTCCTCGGTGAACGGCTCCGGCAGGTGCCGGCCCAGCATGAGGGCCCCCAGGCGACGGCGCGCCGTCGCGAGCGGGACGTAACACAGGCGTTTGCTGGGGAGATGCTCTCCGCCCCGCTTCACAAATGGTTCCAGCGCGGGACTGGTCGCCATGTCGATGTCGATCGGTTTGCGGAGTGCCAGCGCGACGTGTATCGGTGCCTGGTCTGGTCTCCCTGCCGTGGTCAAGATCAGAGCGGAAGCCATCTCTTCCACCCACGGCGGGAACTCCGGGTCGAACGCCAGCGGCCCGAGGCGTTCGCCCTGGTCGCGCAGCAGCATGAGGCTGGTGCTGTCGTGCGGCACGAGGCGACGGAGGCTGGGCTCGATCGCCGCGCGCAGGGATTTCAGGTCGAGATTCGTGACGACGGCGTTGTTGATCTCGAGCAGCGTCCTCCAGTGATCGCGCTCCGCCTCAACCCGGCGCTGATGCGCGAGCGCCTCTTCCGAGCGGCGGACGTCGTCGATGGCGATCGCGACGTAGTTTCCGACGCGACCGAGGAAGGCAGCGTCCGACTGGTCATACGCGCCCAGGTTGGAAGACGCGAGGACCATTACGCCGACGGGACGCACCGCCGTCGTCAGCGGAAGAAGACACGCCGACTGCTTGCCCGCCTCGCGAAGGCCCGCAAGCAATTCAGCGTAGTCACACACGTCGTCGAGCGCGTGGAGGACGACCGGGTGCTCGCCAGCCCACAACTCGGCCAGCTTCGTGTCCTGCAACGGTGGGAGGGTTGCGACCTCCACCTCGGTCGCGGTTGGCCGCGTTTCCGCCGACAGGAGCGGCAGCGTATACAAATCCGCGGCGGCCCCGCCGCGCGGCAGCACGAGAGCAATTTCGTCGAAGTCCACCACCTGGCGCAGGCAGACGGCCAAGTCGGGCAGCATCGCTTCGACGTCGCGATGCACGACCAGCAGGTCCATCAATTCGAGCAGCGACGCCTCATGCGGCCTTTCCATGGCGCTAAACCTACCATGGCGGGGCGAAGCGCGCCACGGCGAACGCTCCTCGGCCGTGGCAACCGTGACTACCGCGCGTGGATAGGCCCGTCCGCTGTCACGACGGCCTGGTGTCGACCCGCTTCGGGCGGCCCCGGCCGGCGACCCAGCCGACCGCCAGGCCGACCATCACACCGACGCCAGCAGTGAACGCGATCGTCGGCAGAGGCTGGCGCTTGACGTAGCGGATGCCCTCGTCCTTGATGTCCTCCAGCCGCCCGACGACGCCCCGACGCACAGATCTCGCCACCCGTCTTGCCTGGTAGACGCCTTCCTCGATGGCATCCTCCGCTACCGATTTGACCATACGGGCTTCGTGTGACAAATGCGCGGCGTGCGCCGCCGCGTCCGCCATTCGATCGCTTGTCGACGGCGTCGCGTCCTCGGATGTTTCGCGTGTGACGATTGCCATGACTTGCCCCTTTTGATTGATGAGAAGCGGCTTCAAACCTGTTTGTGTCCGACCGGCAGATCGGGACTCCGACGGATCGCCCTACCAGCGTGGATCTCTCACGCGGTCGCGTCTCTGGTCAGCCGTCGAAGGTCGAACCCACCGAGGATCAGCATCGCGCCCCACAACATGCCGAAGACGCTGACCAGCCAGACCACAGCGAGCCCGCCCTGAACGGGGTTGCATACGAGCAGAATGCCGAACGCGATGCCCAGGATGCCGCCAAGCGCCAGCCACCACCCCCCCGAGATATCCCGGCGCAGTTTCACGGCCGCGACAACTTGCAGGACGCCCAGGCCAATCGCCCAAAGGGCGATCAGCACCACGAATGCGACCGCCGTGATCGATGGATACAGGACGGTGAGGACGCCTATGGCGATGCCGACGAACCCTTGCACCAGCAGGACCCACCAGTCCGAGGTCAATCGGCGTGCGGCTATGCCCGCTGCGATGGCGAGGATCCCGTCGACCAAGGCGACGGCGCCGAACACGAGGACGAGCGCGGCGATCGTCGCGAGCGGCCAGACGAACGCGAAGACGGCCAGCGCGATGGCCACCAGGCCGCGCAGGACCGGAACCCACCAGTACCGTGACCAGAACTCAAACATACAACCTCCAATGGCCCGCATGCCGGGCATCCCGTGGTTCAAACCGCCCTCTCCCCGCGGCCACGTCCGCGCGGAAGCCGGCGCCTTCGGTGCCGGCGCTCTCTTCGTGCCTCGCAAGATGAATACCTCGCCGGCGAACGTGCCTTGCCGACGCAAACGCTAGGGAAATCAGGGAGTGAACGGTCGTTCTGGGTCCGCCGCATCGAAGCCTGGCGACGAAATGGCGTCGCCGGGCTTTGCGCTCGTCACCCTGCGGCAGGACGTCCAGGCGGTTGTGCCGCCGGTTCGGGCGGTCGGGCGAGGGCGTGCTCGTTGCAGTGCCGGGCGTTCGTGGGCCATCCACGAACTCCTTAGGAGTCCGACGTAAATTAGTTCTGCAGATACTACCAAGTCATGATCTGATAGGTGCGTGCGACGTAACCTCGACATCGAAGCGACGGTCGTGGCGAAATACGCGGTCTTGGAACCGGTCCTCGATGAGCGCGCGCGGCGGCTCTGGGCCGCCACGGAATCGTGCGCCATCGGCTTCGGAGGCGATGCGTTGGTGTCGGCCGCCACCGGCCTGGCGCGCGACACGATCCGACGGGGCCGGCAGGAATTGGCGGCAGGCGTCGTGGTCACGGGACGCATCCGACGACCTGGCGCGGGGCGTCCTGTGCTGGAGGCCCGGCAACGCGGCTTGACCGCCGCCCTCGAGCAGTTGGTCGACCCGCTGACGCGCGGCGATCCGACGTCGCCGTTGCGGTGGACCTGCAAGAGCCGCGCGCAGTTGACGGCCGCCTTGGTGAAGCAGGGCTGGGCCGTGAGTTCGACCACCGTCGGTCGGCTGCTGCACGACCTGGGCTACAGTCTGCACTCGGTGCGCAAGAGCCGCGAAGGCACGTCGCATCCCGATCGGAACGCGCAGTTCGAGTTGATCAATGGCACAGCGGCGCGGTTTCTGCAGGACGGGCAACCGGTGATTTCGGTCGATACCAAGAAGAAGGAACTGGTCGGGGACTTCAAGAATGCCGGCCAGGAATGGCAGCCCGCCGGAACGCCGGAGACCGCGCGGGTGCACGACTTCCCGTCGGACGCGGTCGGCAAAGCGATTCCCTACGGGGTGTACGACATGGCGCGCAACGAAGCGTGGGTCAGTGTGGGGCGCGACCATGACACGCCGGCGTTCGCCGTCGCGTCGATTCGCCTGTGGTGGAAAATGATGGGGCGCCGCGCCTACCCGAAGGCGACGGCGCTGTACATCACCGCCGACGCGGGCGGCAGCAACAGCTATCGGGCGCGCGCCTGGAAGACCGAGGTGCAAGCGTTGGCCGACGCGCTCCGTCTGCGCATCCATGTGTCGCACTTCCCACCCGGCACGAGCAAGTGGAACACGATCGAGCATCGGCTCTTTTGTCACATCACGCAGAACTGGCGGGGCAAGCCCCTTCGTACGTTCGAGACCGTCGTCGAATTGATCGGACACACCCGCACAGCGGCACGACTTCGCGTGAAGGCGCAACTCGACCAGGGGACCTACGCGACCGGCGTGGTGGTGACGCGCGCCCAGATGCAAGAACTCTCGCTGCACCCGCATGACTTCCACGGTGAGTGGTACTATGAATTGCGGCCTCGACGAAGTTGACTATCTAATATCGATCAAACGCCTTAGGCCGCGCTCCCGAGACTGGAGGGTGGAGGAGGGGCCGCATGCCACGCCACGGGGCCGTCGTTGCTGGCGCATTGCTATCGATGATCATGGCGGCGGTGCCGGCCGCGGCCGGGCCGCAGTCCGATCCGCCGCCGACGGCGCCTGCCGCGCCCGCCGCCAGGCCGGAGCCGTTCACGTTCGCCGACTTCACCTGGCTGACCGGGAATCCGCGCACGAAGGAATCGCCGCTCGACACGAAGCTGTTCACCGCCGAAGCGCGCGTGGACGTCAACTACACCCATAGCTTCAACCGGCCGCGGGACGACACGGTCGTCGGCTCGAGCGAGGTTTTCAGATCGGGCGAGTTCCAAGTGACGCAGCTCGGCGTCGGCGGCGTGAGTTGTGGAGGCGGCACGGCTGCGAGCCCGTCGCAGTTTTTTCTCGGGTTCATGGCCTACCACCGCGCCTGGTTCGACCACGATCGCTACGCGGTGACCCTGGGCGGCGGTGCAATCACGAACCCGGGGCGGTACCTCGTGCTGCTGCCGCCGATCAACGGCGCGACGGCGGCGTCTGGAACGCCCTACTTCACGGAGAATCCCGGGGATGCGTACACGGCGTGGGACGCGTCGGCCACCGTCGACTACATGCCCAGCCAGTTCATCACCTTCCGCGGCGAGTTCAACCATCGTGCGGCGGACGTCCCCTACTTTGCGGGGGCAGGCGGGGTCACGCCGCCCGGCGGCAACAGCGGCGCGGCCGGTTCGCTGGTCGCCGGCTGGGCGCCCGATCTTCAGAAGATCGAGAACCGCTTCACGCTCGCACTGCTGGTGAAGTTCTGAGCCGGCTCCCGCTCCGACGCGCGGACGCCTTCATCCACCGTCACCACGAGGTGGCCCTCCGCCTGCAGCGCACGCCGCCAGCGTTCCGCCCGAGTCGGCCACCAGCGATGGCGGCTGCCGATGACGACGACGGAGGGGGCGCGGAGCGCCGACCTGACACCCGAAAGGCGTTCCGGCACAGGCAAACGCGGACCGCCACGTCGCAGTCCATCGCCTCGAGCCGCGCCTTGAACGCGTCGGTTTCAACGGGCGACACCCCGCCGGAATGGTCCAGCGGTGCGGCAAACCCAACCGATCGAAAGTGGAGCAGCGTGAGGCTGAGAGCAATCGCGCGGGCAAGGCGCGAGGCGGCTTCGACCGCGCGCAGTGTCTCAGCAACCGACGTGAAGACGACGTAGACACCGCCCAGTCCTACGGCCGGCTGGTCGGGCTGATGCGCGGGCCGCTCGGCGGGCGGGTTGGGACGCCGGACGAGTTCGATCAGGTGGGACATGTCCGCCTCCCCAGGCCGTATTCAGTCTAGGAAGCGGCGGGTAAGGAAGTCATCGGGGCCGCGTTAGGACTTGGCGCCAATTCCAGCCTCGGCGGCGGTTCGCACGCGGTTGGCGATCTCCTATCGTTCTCGGGGCCGTGAACGCGCGCGGCGTGAGCATCGGCACCAGGGGGAACAAGGCCAGCAAAGCCACCGCATGGTGTTCGCCTTCAGGATCGCCGTGAACCCGTTTGCGCTGACGCTCGAACGATTGGAGCGCAGGGGAGGAGCAAACCGAACGAACAGGCTGCCGTCCTGCTCTGGCTGGTTCGGAAGTACCCAGACACGCTGGAGCGTCTCGAGTCGCTCGGCGTGCCGGCGTGATCGAGTCGCCCGGTCGTTCAGCCGTCGGACCGGTTGCCCTTTTCTTGCCCTTTGGGAGCAACAACACCCGGCTCCGGCCGGCAAGGTCCGGCAGACGGCGGATCGGCGTGATCGCTTGGTTCCTCAGTGGGTTGCGGTGATTCCGGCTTAGTGGGGCACTGGTCGGCAACCGGCGGCAAAGTGGGCTCGTTCGTGCTACGAACCAGGAGGTCGTCCGCCTTCGCTCGCCGGGAGATCCATGCGAGCTACGGCGAGACCACGCCGCAGCGCGAAGCGCGGAGGCGGGCAGGTTCGAGTCCTGCCCTTCGACAAGCTCAGGGCACCCCGAGCCTGTCG
>DASXVO010000033.1 GCA_036504215.1 Vicinamibacterales bacterium
TTTGGCTCCAAGGCCAGGGGCGACTCTCGGCCGGACTCTGATCTCGACGTACTCGTGGTCGTCACCGGTGATCGCGTGGGGGCTGAAGACCTGGCCATCGACATTGCGTTCGACATCAACGTCGCGAGCGATCTCTACATCCCGCCGCGCGTCGTCACCGCCGGTTCTCTGGCCGACCCGGTGTGGCGAACCACCCTCTTCGTTCAGACCGTCACCCGCGAGGGCCTACCGCTGTGACCCCAGAAGCCGGCGACATCGCTCGGCACAACACACAAATCCACACAGCCGCCGGTCGCACTTCAGGGTAGGCTCCTCCTCGAGAACGAGAGAGTAGGGTCCGTGGACAACATGGCCTGACGCTGGCTCAGCGACCGCAGAATCGCATCGAGTACCAAGTCCAGGTCTCTTCCTACATCCTCCGCCAGGAATCGCAGCACGAAGTAGCCGTTCTCCTGCAGCAACTGGTCCTTCCTGCGGTCTCGCCGGTAGGCCTCCGGATCTGCCAGGTGCTGGCCTCCGTCCAGCTCAACAGCGACGCGGGTCTCAGCGCTGAGCAAGTCGACTTCCAGCCGCCCCTGCCCGTCGAACGGAATCGGTAGGGACTCGTTCAGCGTGAACCGCCCCTTGGTCTCGATCAGCGTTTCCAACCGTCGGAACAGGAACTCCTCCGTGGCGCTGCGGGCGCGTTCGGCTCCTTCGGCATCCGGTGGCACGGCGCGCGCCGCATGCACGAACAGGCTTGCCAGCGGCACATCGACGCCGTCCCGCACAAGCCTCCGAACGCTGCCTGAGTAGTCGCGCTTCCAGACCGGGTCCGATGGCAGGACCACATCCGCCGGCCACCCCGGTATGGCGCTCGCCGGCAGGAGAATGGTGTAGCCGATCGCCTCATAGCCACGGCAGCGCCGGTCGAACATGCGCGCCAGCATCGGTACGTCCAGGTCCGCGTAGTCGTACACCCGGACCTCTCGCTTCCCGTCATAGAGGCGATGCAGGCGGCCGGAGTATTGCGCGATCGTCCCGCGCCATGAGACCGGCAACGTCAGAAACAGCGTGTCCAGCCGGGGATCATCGAATCCCTCCCCCACGTACTTGCCGGTTGCCAGAATGACGCGGGCGTCCTCGCGCGGAATGGCCTCCAACTGGCCCGCGAGAGCTTGCCGCTGCTTCTTGCCCATCCCCGCACGCAGGACCACCAAGTGCCGCACTTTCCCAACGAGCCCGCTTTCGAGGCGGTCGAGATGGTCGTTCCGCTCTGTCAACACGAGCGGCGACCGGCCGCTGTCCACCGACGCGACGATGTCGTCGCAAATGCGACGATTGCGAGAATCGTCATCGACCAATTCCTGGTAGATCGCCTGGAACTCCACACGCCTGTCGGGATCGGGACTCCTGCTCGACATGAAGGCCGTCGGCTGCACGAGGACGAAATGTTCAAAGGGGCGTGCCGCCGCCTGGGCTCTTGCGTTGTCCCGATAACGGACGGGCCCGCACTGCATGAAGATGATGGGATGGTGGCCGTCCTTCCGCGCAACTGTCGCTGACAGGCCCGCGACGAAACGCGCCTTGGCTTGTCGCGCCACCTGCTCGAAGCTGTGCGCCGACAGGTGATGGCACTCGTCGACGATCAGATGGCCGTACTCGGCCACGCGATCATCGACAACACCCTTCTTCACAAGGCTCTGAATGATCGCGACGTCGAGCAACCCGGTGGCTCGGCTTCGCCCGCCCCCAATGCGACCGATGGATTTCGCCGGCACATCAAGAAACGTCGAGAGCCGCTCGACCCACTGGTCCAGCAGTTGACGCCGGTGCACGAGCACGAGGGTGTTCACGCCCCGCTGGGCGATCAGCCAGGCACCGATGACCGTCTTGCCAAAGGCCGTGGTGGCGGCCAGGACGCCGGTCTCGTGGGCCAGCATCGCACGCGTTGCTGTCAGTTGCTCGGGTCGGAGTTCACCGTGAAAGCTCACATCCAACGGCCGACCGGCGTAGCGCTCGTCCCGAAGGACCGAACAAACGCCGAGGTCGGTCAGGGTCTGACGAACCTCGTCGAGGCACCCTCGCGGCAAGCCGATGTGGTGCGGATGGTCCTCTGCGCAGGCGATGATGCGTGGCTTGTCGTAGGTCGACAGGCGCATCGCCTGGGCTCTGTAGAACTCAGGATTCTGAAACGCCGCGAGACGCAGCAGCCGATTTCGGAGGCCGGGATGTAGACCGTCCTTGGCGATGTAGATCTGATTGCCAAGAACCAGTTCCAGGGTCTGCGGGAGTTCGCCGACGATTGGCGGCTCCTTGCGGCGGCGCGACGGAGGGGCTGTCCACGGCTCGTCTTCTCCCTCATCCTGTGGCGGCAGCCGCACGCCGAGGATGCGACCGCGCCGTTCGGCCTCCTGAACGATCCCCTCAATCTGTAGGCGGCCTATCCTACGCACGCGTGCGAGGAACGCCCATTGGTCGGCCCATGGCGCGAACGCGTCATCGAGGAAGACGCTGTTGCCCTGCTCGCGGGGTCGTTTCTAAAGGGGCAATGCGATCAGGTTGCCAAATCCCCCTTGCGGCATCGTGTCCTGGTTCGGAAAGAGACGCTCATACGAATCCAGTCCGATGTCGGGCCGGCGTTCCATGGTCTCGGTCAGAAGATGCGAGCCAAGCCGGCGGGCCAGCGCAGCAGGAACAGCGTCCTCGAAGAAGATCCATACGTGTCCGCCTCGTCCTGACCGAGAGCGTTCGAGTTCGGCGGGCACATCCAGCCGACGGCACGTGTCGAGGAACGCCGCAGCATCCTCGGACCAGCTGCCCTTGTCGAAGTCGAGGGCAAGGAAGACGCAGGTCTCATCCAGAAGGAGTGGGTAGACGCCCGCGACGAAGGGCTGGCCGTCGTCATCTTGACCAGACAAGTGCCAACGGATGACCTCATCGGTCACCGGAAGGAAGCGACGATGGGGGCACTCGGCGCACTTGATGCGGGGCTTCTCGCAGACGCCGCGCACCCACTCGCTCGCGCATGCGGGCGCATACCCGGCCTTGCCGGTCCTCCGGCTCTCGAATCGACGCGGGTATACGTCTTCGCGCCCGCGGAAGAGCGACCGGAAGAGCCCGATCTTCGCCTCCGATGAAGATCGGCGGTCGACCGATTGAGGGTCATCGCTCATCCCAGCGCCGTCGCCTCTCGCGATCCCCTCGCGGTAGATTCATGCCTTGAGCACCAGCCGCCCGAGCTTCTCTCAGTAGACCTCCCGCGAACCTTCACGCGGCAAACGGATTCCGGATCGTGAGGCGGCCGCCGATAACCTGGCCTGATTGCATATCCTCCGAGTAGAGCGTGCGGCAGTCCGCTTCAAGGGCAGTCGCGACGATGAGAGCGTCGTAGATGTGAAACCCATGGCGCACTGCCAGTCGGAGCGCTGCGTCATGCGTCTCTACGGTCATAGGGACCACTGATGGGCACAGGATCCTGAGCGCGCCCAGCGCGCGAGTAATGTCCTGCCACGTCATCTTAAGCTTGCGATGCGCAACTGAAGCCAGCTCATTCAAAACCTGGACGCTGACAATGCCACCCTGCTGGACCAGTGCCTCAGCAACCGGCGTCCGCACAGCGTCCTGCCCGATGGTGTACAGGAGGATGTTGGTATCGAGGAAGACCTTGTCGCTCATCGTTCGTTCGCCGATTCACGGTCGAACGTGAATCCCTCTGGGAGGGCGCGGCGCAGTCGCCGAAGGCGTTCAATGGCCCTTCCCGCCCGCCGGTCCCGACTCACGCCGAACGCCCGATCGCCCGCGACGACGATCTCGATCTGGTCGCCCTCCTTCAGTTCCAACGCCTCGACGACCGCTGCGGGCAGCCGAACGGCGAGACTGTTACCCCATTTCGCAACCTGCATGAGACGTCCTCCTCGAGTGGATATACACGGATCGAAGTATATCATTTCCGACACACTTCCTCTGTTTCGGCGGATCGACGGGAGTGGCGCTCGCGGCGCCCCCGATGCCCGGGTAGCTGACTCCCTCAGCGCTCCCGCCCGAGAAAGCCGTCGGACTGGCAGCGGTGGCAAGACGACCGGCCACCCGGTGTCCTCAGAGGGGGTCGGCCGGGTTATCCCCTTGGATGCCCGTCATCGTCGCCGGTGAGTTCTCGCTCGAGTTGGTCGAGCGGAGGGAGGGTCGCGAGAACAAGATAGACGCGGGCGTCCTTGGTCACAACGGTCGCGCCTCCTGGAGAATCCGGCGCCGAAGCAGCCAATACAGCCCGTCCTCCGTCACGACGTCGACCTTCCGTCCCAACAACCGCTCCAACTCCGCGACGAGCGCGGCAGGAAACCACGGGCTCGTCTCTTCGCCCGCCGAGACGAGCAGATCGATATCGCTGTGCTCGGTCGCCTCACCCCGCGCGACCCACCCAAATACCCGCACGTCGCGAGCGTTCTGTCGCTCGGCGATCCGGACGATCTCGTCGCGCTCCGTTTGGACGATCTCTGTCGTCGTCATCACGACCCCAACTACACGCCCTGCCGGGTCCAACCGCAGACGTTACGCACGCCGACGTCTTACGCCGAGATCCGGCGTCGCGTGCGGACCGGGTGCCTAAAGGACCCGTCCCGCCGCGCTTATCGGCGACGTGTGCTTCAGGGGCAAACGTGGAGACGCAAGCTCGCGTTTGGACCAATGTTTACGGGCCTGAATCGTCGCTTCGCGGCCGGAACCTTGAGACGGTGTCGGCCCTAGATCCTCGCCGAACCCGGCGCCAAACCGGATCAGGACCCGAGCCCGCCGCGTCAGGGAGAATGCCCTGAGCGATCGCCCGAAGGGCGCGAGTCGAAGGGCAAGACGCCAACAGCCGACTTCGTCTACGTCCTCCGCTGCAGTGACGGCACCCTCTACACCGGCTCGACCAACGACGTCAGCGAACGCGAAAATAGGCACAACGCCGGCCGTGGCGCGAAGTACACGGCGGCGCGCCGTCCAGTGCGAGTGGTGTACTCCGATATCCACGACTCCCGCTCGGCTGCCCAGAAACGCGAGGCGCAACTGAAACGCTGGACTCGTTCAAAGAAGGAAGCCCTCATTGCCGCGAACCCCAGGACGTTGCACCGCCTCGCCATGCGCCGCCAGCCCTGACCTCGACGGACACCTCAAGTCCGGCTCCGGCCGCTCCTCGACTGCGCTCGGGACGGTCCTGAGCAACGTCGAAGGACCGCGCCTTTGCGCAGCGGCACTTCTGAGACCTCACCGACGACATGTGCGGTCCGGATGGCCGAAGCGTGCTGAGGGCCCGTTGCGAACGAATTGACGTGCTATCATCGCCCGTCCGAATCGGGCTGCGCCGCATCCCGGATTCACATTCCTGTCATGCCGAAGTCCGAGCACAAGCGCCCCGTGTCGCGAGAGTCCCGATCCTCTCAGAACGCTGATGACAGCCCGCGCCCGTTCCTGAAATGGGCCGGCGGCAAGCGCCAGCTCCTGCCGCGCTTGCGGAGATTCTATCCGGATCAGTTCGGCAACTACTTCGAACCGTTCGTCGGAAGCGGCGCGGTCTTCTTCGACCTCCACGCTCGCGGTTTGCTGAAAGGGCGCGACGCACTCCTCATCGATAACAGTCAGGACCTGGTCGGTTGTTACCGCGCGGTTCGCGACCAGGCTGAGGTTCTCATTCGCGGTCTGAGAACACTGGCGAAGGAGCGTCAGAGCGACCCGGCCGTGCACTACTACGACGTAAGAGATCGCAGGTTCAATCCCATGCGTTCGCATCTCCGCGATCAGGAACCTCGGCCGCTCGCCGACGCCTACACCCCGGAGCTCGCGGCGATGCTCATCTACCTGAACCGTACCGGCTTCAACGGATTGTTCCGTCAGAACGCTCGTGGCGGCTTCAACGTGCCGGTTGGGCGGTACGTCAACCCTCGGATCTGCGATGCCGCCAATCTGCGCAACGCCGCGGCGGCACTTTCTCGTACGCGAACACGTATTCTTCTCGGCGACTTCTCGACGGTCCTGGGGCAGGCGAAGGTAGACGATTTCGTCTATTTCGATCCGCCATATGCACCGCTGAGCGCTACAGCATCCTTCACGTCCTACACCTCCGGCGGATTCGGAGAGGAGGAGCAGGTTCGCCTTCAGAAGGTGGTCATCGACCTCGCGAACCGAGGCTGCAAGGTCGTCCTCAGCAACTCCACGGCACCACTGATCGAGCGGCTCTACGAGCGTGATGAGACAGCTCGTCGAGCGGGACTGTCGGCCCATCGCGTCCCTGCCAGGCGTGCGATCAACTCGAAGGCTTCCGCGCGGGGACAGGTTCTTGAATACATCATCACGAACGTTCCCGAGCGCGGGGAGTAACGAGCGATGGCCGGAAAAGCGGCGGCCGTTGCGAACGGCGAAGAGAAGATCCCATCCACGATCCTGGACATCAACGCCTGGCCCATTCCCGGAATTCTCGTATTCGCTGGCGAGGGATTCTCCGCCCAGATGCGGTCCTACCTGTATTCGACCGGCAAGGCGGTCGGGTTCGAGGATCTGGAAGCGTGGCTGCGGCTCTTCTTCGGATTGCCCGACGCAGCATTGCCGCCGAACTGTGCACCCGAGGCGACCGCCTGACGGCGCACCCTGCGGTTCGGTCCTCGCGGCCGAACGATGGTCGCGACCGAGGACCAAGACCTTGTTCGCGACGAGCGCCTTGTTCCCGTGCGTGAGCGCGGCGCGCAACGCGGCGACGACACCAAGCTGCTCTCGGTGGTCCGGTGTCCGTCCGTGGACGGCGTCACCGCGGCGAGGTCAGACGCCGGGCCTCATGGTTCGCCACGACCCGTTGGTGTTCCAGGGCTTCGGCCCCCACACGATTCCGTCCTGTCGTTCGTGATTTCCGGATCGTTCCGGGTCTTCAATTCTCCGAACATCGGCCAGGCGGAACGCGGGCTTTGCTGGTTCCAGCACGGGAAAGCGCCCGCGACCGCGACCAGCGTCACGGCCGACGCCCGGACCATCGAACACGACAGCGTGGTCATGAGCGCCTCGGCACACGAACGATGGCCGACCTGCTGCGCAGCGGGCGCGACGACGGCAAGAGGTAGAATGAAGTGCTCGTCCGGTTGGCCAGGCGCCACAATGGTGGAATCATCATGACAAGAACGACTTGGGGATTGCGGTTGGCGATCGGAGCGATCGTCGTGGCGGCAGCATCAGCGGCGGTGCACGGACAGATACCGATGGAACGCGTCCTCCAGCGAGTGGCCATCCCGTCGAACGGCGGCCTCCGCGGCCTGGTCGACATCGTCGGATTCCCGCAGACCGCCGAACAGATGACGGCAATCGGCGGGATGTGCGAGCGCGCGGAGAAGGACGAACTCGCGGCCGTCAGGCAGCGATACGGATGGACGGAGGACGCGAAGCTGGTGGCCGGATGGAGCCCGCACGACGACTACATGTTGGCGGGCCGGGTCTACGCGCACATCGCGCGCTACATCAAGGCTCGAACGGTCATCCTGATCGGCAACGCCCATTGGTCGGAAGCCTTCGGCGTGCGCGGCAAACTCATTTTCGACGACTTCGAACGCTGGCGGGGCCCGTACGCGCCGGTCCGTGTCTCGTCGGCGCGCGCCGAGATCCTGGCGCACCTTCCGGCCTCGAGCCAGACCGTCAGCCGGCCGATCATGGAGACCGAGCATTCGCTGGAAGCCCTCATCCCGTTCCTGCAGTACTACAACCGCGATGTCGAGATCGTTCCGATCCTGGTCCCGTTCATGCCATGGAACGACCTCCACGCCCGGGCGGCCGAGCTGTCGCAGGCGCTGGCGGCGGTGATGGCCGCGCATCGCTGGACACTCGGGCAGGACGTCGCGGTGTTCGTGTCCGGCGACGGTCAGCACTACGGCGACTACGGGTGGAGCTACTACAACTACCATCCGTCCGGCTGTGACGGCGTGGGCTACGTCAAGGCCACCGAGCTCGATCAGCGCCTCGTGTCGAGCTACCTGGCTGGCGCCGTGAGCAGCGACAAACTGAAGGGGCTGTTCTCCGAACTCGTGAACCAGGAGGACATCGACCAGTACAAGGTCACCTGGTGCGGACGGTTTGCCGTCCCCTTCGGCGTCCAATTCGCCGGGCTGCTGACCGAGGCGGTCGAGCATCGAACGCTCACCGGCTATCCGTTGCGGGAAGGGACCAGCCTCTCGTTCCCGTGGCTGCCGCTCGAATCGATGAAACTCGGCCTGACGGGCGACGCCAACCTTCACCACTTCGTGACCTACCAGGCCGTCGGGTTCAAGTGACCCGACCCGGCCAGATTCGGTAAGATTGATGGGTACAGCCCCTAAAGGAGAACAGATGACCAGGCACGTACACCTCGCCGAGTGGGTGAACCAGGTAGCGGCGCTCTGCCAGCCGGACCAGGTTCGCTGGTGCGACGGCTCGCCCGAGGAATATCAGCTCATGCTCCGTCTCATGGTGCAGGCCGGCACGGCCATCTCCATGAACCACGTTCGTCCCAACAGCATCTTCGTTCGGTCCGATCCCGCGGACGTCGCGAGAGTCGAGGATCGGACTTACATCTGCGCGAAGCGCAAGGAAGACGCAGGCCCGACCAACAACTGGGCCGACCCCGAGGAAATGAAAGCGACGCTGTCCAAGCTGTTCGCCGGGTCGATGAAGGGACGCACGCTGTACGTGATCCCGTACAGCATGGGCCCCGTCGGCTCGCCCATCGCGAAGATCGGTGTCGAGTTGACCGACTCACCGTACGTCGTCGCGAACATGCACATCATGACGCGCGTCGGGTCGAAGGTCCTCGACGCGCTGGGCGAGAACGGTGAGTTCGTCAAGGGACTCCACTCGGTCGGTGCGCCGCTCACCGGGAACGACCCGGACTTGCCGTGGCCGTGCAGCGCCGACAACAAGTACATCTGCCACTTCCCGGACACGCGCGAAATCTGGTCGTTCGGCTCGGGCTACGGCGGCAACGCCCTCCTCGGCAAGAAGTGTCACGCGCTGCGCATCGCGTCGGTGCAGGCGCGCGACGAGGGCTGGCTCGCCGAGCACATGCTGATCCTGAAGCTGACGAGCCCGAAAGGCGAGGTGCGGTACGTGACGGGGGCCTTCCCCTCGGCGTGCGGCAAGACGAACCTGGCGATGCTCGTGCCCACGGTCCCCGGCTGGAAGGTCGAAACGATCGGCGACGACATCGCGTGGATGAAGTTCGGCCCGGACGGCCGGCTCTACGCCATCAACCCGGAGGCCGGGTTCTTCGGCGTCGCCCCCGGAACGAGCATGAAGTCGAATCCCAACGCCCTGCTCTCACTGAAGGCGAATTCGATCTTCACCAACTGCGCGATGACGCCTGACGGCGACGTCTGGTGGGAGTATCTGACCGACAAGGAGCCGCCAGAACTCATGGACTGGCTGCGGCGGCCCTGGCGTCCTGGAATCGGCCGGAAGGCCGCGCACCCGAACTCGCGCTTCACCGCACCAGCGAAGCAATGCCCGGTCATCGCACCGGAATGGGAAGACCCGAAGGGCGTGCCGATCTCGGCCATGCTGTTCGGCGGACGCCGCGCCACCGTAGTGCCGCTCGTCACCGAGGCGTTCAACTGGCAGCACGGCACGTTCCTCGGCTCGATCATGGGAAGCGAGACCACCGCGGCGGCCGCGGGCAAGGTGGGTCAACTGCGCCGCGACCCGTTCGCCATGCTGCCGTTCTGCGGCTACCACATGGGCGACTACTTCGCGCACTGGCTGAAGGTTGGCGCCAGCGCCGATCCGGCCGCGCTGCCTCGCCTCTACTACGTGAACTGGTTCCGCCAGGACGCCAACGGCCAGTTCCTGTGGCCGGGCTACGGCGACAACAGCCGGGTGTTGAAGTGGGTGTTCGAGCGCGTGACCGGGACGGGGCAGGCGGTGGACACACCGATTGGCTGCCTGCCCGCGCCGGGCGCTCTGGACCTCAGGAACCTCGACATCACGAAGGCCGCGATGGACATCTTGCTGAAGGTGGACGTCGACGGCTGGCTGGCTGAACTCCCGTCGATCAAGCAGCACTACGAGCGCTTCGGCGACCGCCTGCCCGCAGGCCTCATCGCCGAACTCGGTGCGCTCGAACAGCGGCTCGTCGCGGCGCGCGGGTAACGCGCACCGCGCACGCAGAACGAGGGGCGGAACTTTGCGAGTCGACCAACTCGCCTCGGTTTCGCCCCTTTCCTGTCTGCCCGCTGCCTACCCGCCCACCCGCCTGTTGTACTGCTCCTCGAGCCCCCGATAGTCGGTCTTGCCGGTCCCGAGAACCGGAATCGAATCAACGTGGATGATCTGGCGGATGTTGTAGAGCGGGCTCAGCCCGGCCGCTCGCAGGATCTGGTTGACCCCTTCGCGCGTCGCCTCCCGGCAGGTGAACAGCGCAATCTCCGGATTCTCAGCCGGCCCGACGGTCTCAACCGCAAGCACCGGACCTTCGTCCCGGGCAGTCGCGAGATGAGGGAGCAACACGGCCTCGATTGCCGGGAGCGAGATCATCTCACCGCCGAGCTTCACGAAGCGCTTGAGGCGGCCCTCGAAGAAGATCACCCCGTGCTCATCCTGCCGGACCAGGTCCCCCGTGCGATACCATGACCGCCCGTCCCACTCCACGAAGGGCGACTCGCCGCTGTAGTTCAGGTACCCGCTGAAGATGCTGGGGCCCCGGACCATGAGCATTCCGGTCTCGCCTGGCGCGACCGGCGTGCCCGACTCGAGCCCCAGCACGACGCCGTCCACTGTTGGCATCAACCGCCCAATGCTCCCAGGCACGGGTGCCTCCGGCCGGTTCGCCGACACGATCGGCGAACACTCGGTGATGCCATAGCCTTCCAGGATCGTGGCACCGGGACATTGAGCACGGAGCGCCTGGTAGACACCGTCCGAGCACTTCTCGGCCCCGGTCACCGCCAACCGCAGCGAGGACATCTGCTCGCGCGTGGCCGCCCGGACGATGCCGTGGAGGAAGGTCGGGGTGCCAACGAGCATGGTGACGCGATAGCCGGCAACCACGCGGGCGAGCACCGCCGCCTCGGTTGGATTCGGGTGATACACGGCTCTGAGACCGCTGCACAGCGGCAGGATCGTCGTGACGGTGATGCCGAACGAATGGAACGGCGGCAGCATCCCGATGATCACATCCCTCCGGTCCAGCGGGACGACCGAGAGGACGTCGCGCACGTTCGTCAGGATGTTCTCGTGGGTCAGCGGCACGGCCTTCGGCAGGCTCTCCGAGCCGCTCGTGAACAACACGACCGCCTGTTCCGGCGGCGGGGTTTCCCTGAGTGCGCCCCAACTGATGTAGCTTCGGACGAGCGCCGCGAGCTTCCGCCCCGTCGTGACCGTCGCTCGCAGATCCTCGGCGAAGAGGAACCGGCCGCCCAGCGCCGACAGATCGACGCCGGTGGCTTCGAGCTTCGAGAGCAGCGCCTTGGCGGTGATCACGCGTCCGACGCCCAGCAGGTCGAGGGCGTGGACGAGGTTGCGGGATCCGGTCGTCCAGTTGATCATCACGGGCGTCTTCCCGGCAAAGAGCACCGCCAGGTAGAAGAGGCCCGCACCAACCGACGCGGGGAGCATGATGCCGACGTACTGCCCCTGCAGATCGCGCAGGGCCGGCACGAGCACGAGCAGGCCGATGACGAGCTTGCGATACGTCGTCTCGCCGCTCGTCTGGTCCGCGAGGATCAGCTGTCCCGGCCCGCGCGCCGCCTGGTTCAGGAACACGTCGGTGATCGTCGCGCCGTCGGCAGCGGCCACCCGGTCCGTGCCGCCTGACGCCAGCCACGCCGCGCTGGCACGCCTCAGCTCCGACTCGATCGCCGAGGTGCCTTTTCCGGACGCGGCCAGCACGACGTCGCCCACCGTGACGAGGCTTTCGGGCGTGCCGACGGAGAACCCGAATTCCTTCTCGATCCACATCACCAGTTCCGCGGCGGCGAGGCTGTCGAGGCCGAGGTCCTGTGCAAGCCGATCGGTCAGGCCCAGGTCGGCGCGGCCGGTGAGCCGTGACAGTTCCTCGACCACGATCCGCCGCGTGCCCTCCGGCATCTGCTCCGGGTCACCGGCCATCCGCCGCACCTGCGGATCCGGCAGTTCGCGGGGTCCACTCTTCTCCCAGAAGCCGTAGGGCACGTAGGTATTCCTGGGCGCGCGGGCATTGTAGAACTCCTCCAGGTACCGGTTGATCGCCATGCGGTCCTGGTCGCGCGGAAAGTCCGCCGGTTCGACGAACTCGATGAGAACCGGCCGGCGCGGCATGAAGAGCACGCCGTTCAGCAGCAGGAGTTTCAGACCCCGCAACGCTGTGGCCACGGCATCCGGCATGCGCCCGTTGAAGGCGAGACTGAAGCTACTGCCCCACAGCCCTGTCTGGCGCACCAGCACGACGCGCGCGTCGGGGACCGCCTTGACGAGGATGTCGGTACCGCTGGCGGCCCGGATCTCCTCGAGGTAATGCTGGCGCAGGCGACCGGCCGGATAGAAGAGGAGGTTCTCGCCCGACCGAAGGCCGGCGATCGTGTCGTCGAGGGCACGAAGGGTGGCGTCCATCACCGACAGACCCTGGCGCTCCATGTTCGGGAGCACGCGGACACCGAACAGCCGCGCCAGCGCCCCGATGATCGGGCGCGAGACCTGATACTCGTCCCCGAGCGCACGCGGGTGAAAGCCCCGGTCCAGCACGACCATCAGGATGGCAGGATCGACCAGCGCGAGATGGCTGGGGAGAAACAGAACGGCGCGTGTGCCCTTCGCGCGCACCTGGTCGAGGCCGCGCACCTCGATTCTGTACCGCAGCGAGAAGAGCGCCCGCCCGATCAACGAGAGCAGCAGCCGCAGACCGTTCCGCACCATGGACATCCTCACCGGAACATGAAGGAGGGACCCGGGAAGATTACACCAATCGCTTGTGCATCAGGATCTCTGACGCGCCGTCGATGATGTAGTCGGGGAATTCGCCGACCTGGTGGTAGCCCTGCCGCTCGTAGAACCCGCGGGCGCGGGGATTGAAGGACGACACGCAGAGGAAGAAATGGCGGGCAGGCGGTGAGACGCGGCGCTCGCAGAACTCGAGCAGCGCGGCCCCGACGCCGCGACTGCGCCACGCGGGCGCGACGGCAATCGACGCCAGATACGGCGACCCGGCAAGTCCGCGCGGATGGACCACCGCGAACCCGCAGGGCTCACCAGGCGACTGAGTGGCACGGGCGTCCCGCCCGTGCACATCGCGAGCGACGATCACATCGACGTCGGACCTGTGGCAGACGGCGCGGCACTGCTCCAACCCTCGCCTCAGCGTCACCCACGGATCAGAGGCGGCCATCAACCGCGCGCACCACTCACGGTCCGCGTCGGTGGCCGCCGTCATCTCGAACGTTGCGCTCACTCCGTCTTCTTCTTGGCCCTGGGCTTGGCCGGGGCTTTCGCCTTCCGGTTGGGGCCGGCCGCCTTCCGCGCCCCGCCTGAGGCGCGGCGCCGCTTTGGCGCGGCATCGACCGGCGCAGCCTCGGCGTCCCCGACCACCGGCTCCGCCGAGGTCCCGGTCGTGGGACCGGTGGGTTCCGCATCGATGATGGGCAACTGCTCGGGCTCGAGCGGCAACCGGCCGGTGGATTCAGCCGTCGCGCTGCCCGTCACCACGCCCTCGCCCTCCTGATCGGCGACCGGAGACTCCCCGATCACCGCCTCCTGCACCGTCGCCGAGGACGCGGTCGCCGGGCGCTGCAAAACCGCCCCTGGGAACACGCGCAACACTCCCTGCCGGTCGCGTTCGAGGCGCAAGAGACCATCACGCTGACAGCCACGGAGCAGATCCAGGATGCCGCCGAACCCGTACCGGCGCTCGTCGAAGCCGGCTTCGGCCGCGCGAAGCAACTGCTTGACGTTGCGGACATACATCGGCCACCGCAGCGGCGTGGTGGCGTTCTCGATGACGCGCCGCAGCAGGGTGACGGCCTCGGCCTGCTGCGCCGCCAGCGCTTCGCCCGCACCGGGCACGTATGGTGGCGCTGCCGGCTCTGGCGCGCTCTCGTGAACGGGACGCTCCTCGGCCGGAGCTTCGTGCTCGGGCGGCGGGCGATGAGCGGCCGGTTGTTCCTGCGGCCGTTCGTGCTGGCGGTCGTGATGATGATCCTGGCGACGATCGTGGTGCCTCTCGGCCTGGCGTTCCGGCGCCGCCTGCGCGCCATCGGTCGTCTCGTCGGCCGGCTCGGGCTCCTTGATCTCGACGAGGAGGTTGCGCCCCGACTGGTTGAGACGCAACAGGCCCGCCTGCGCCAGCTTCTCGGCGAAGTCGCGGAACGAACCCGCCCCGTAGCTCTTCTCCGAGAACGTCGAGTCGAGTTGCAGCAGCGTGCTCTTCAGCAGCCCGAGTTGCGGGGTCACCTCGCGTTCCGACAGCACCTTGAGCGCCCGGCGGATCAGCGGGAACGCCCCGGTCACCGACTGCGTGCCCGACGACCGCCCGCGTTCCGGCTGACGTCGAGAGTGTCCAACGCTCACGAGGTTCTCGTACGCGATGAACTCGTGGCAGTTGCGCTGCAGGATGACGCTCGTGAACGCGCGACCGCCGACGACGATGACGGTCTTGTCGTACTGCTTGAGCTTCTCCACCAGGCTGAGGAAGTCGCTGTCGCCGCCGACGATCACGTAGGCATTGATGTGATCGTGGGTGAGCGCCATCTCGAGGGCGTCGAGGGCGAGGTTGATGTCCGCGCCGTTCTTGTCGCCGCCCGGCGTCAGGTTGCGCTGCACCATCTTGATGGCGTGCTGCGTGAGCAGTCGGCTGTAGTCGCCGGCGCGCGTCCAGTCGCCGTACGCCACCTTGGTCACCACCTCGCCTCGTTCCTTGATCGCTTCGAGGACGGTGCCGACGTCGAAGGCGACGCCGAGCGTGGTCTTGACGCCAATCTCGATGTTGTCGAAATCCACGAATACCGCAATCTTCAATCGTTCTTCCGTCACGTTCTCGTCCTCGCCCGTCGCGCCGGTTTCACGGCGGACCGCCCCGTTCTGCCGGCAACCGTCTGGCTGCATCCGGGCATTCGATACGGGGTGGCCCGGCGCGGAATCGCGCCGGCAATTATCGTGCTCCTCCCACTGAGCGCAGTCGGGACAGGGGCAGGCGTTGCAGGATTCAGCCGTCACGCACGCAGGCGGGGCACCGCAGGGCCCACCGGCCGGGACACGAAGCCCGGGTGCGCGCGTCGGCCAGCCGGCCGCTTGCATGCGCTACGCGGCCGGTCTGGGTTACAGGTTCCTCGATGCGGAGTGTCACCGGTAGAGCGCTAGTCCTGCTCCTCGTCCTCGGTACCACTCGCGCTGGTGGCGAAGTCGTCGAACTCGATGGCGGCTTCCTCGCCGTCGTCGATGTCCAACACCCGGCCGGTATTGCGCTCGGGAATGGGCCCGCGCGGACGCGCCTCGACCTTGGTCGGACGACGGGCTGGTCCCTTGCTGGTGCGACGCGGCGCCGGAGGCCCGAAGTTGCGCGCCGGCCGATCGCCGGACGCCGCCCCCCCCCCGTCGCCCATGGGCGCGGACGGCCGATAGGACATCGGAGGTCGCGGCCCCGCCGAACGATCTTCTCTGGCCCTGGCCTCGCTCACCGCGAGGTTGCGGCCCTTGAAGGGCTGCATGTTGAACCGGCGGATCACTTCTTCAGCGACCGCCCGGTCCGTGAACTCGACGAACGCAAACCCTCGTGGCCTTCCCGTCTCCCTGTCGAGCGGAAGCACTACCTCCGATGGAGGTGTGATCACGCCCAGATGGGCGCGTAACTCCGCGTCAGTCGTGTCGTAGGGAAGGTTTCCAATGAACAGACGGACAGCCAATCGTTCCTCTCGCATTGAACCAATTGTGGTCAGCACGCGCCGCACACGCGGCGCACCTCGTGCCCGGACGGGCACGGAACCAGCCCGACGGGCGGACGGATCCGGCAGTCATCATTGCAGAACTGCCCTATCCGGTTCAAGCATATACGGGAATTGGGCGCGCAAGGCGCTGCCCGTCCACGACCCCTCCGCCCCGGCGACGGCCTCCGGCGTCCCGGTGGCCACGACCCGCCCGCCGCCGTCGCCGCCCTCCGGTCCGAGGTCGATCACCCAGTCCGACGCCCGAACAACATCCAGGTTGTGCTCGACGACCACGACGGTGTGTCCCGCTTCGACCAGGCGGTCGAACACCTGCAGCAGCCGGCCCACGTCGTCGAAGTGCAGGCCGGTCGTCGGCTCGTCGAAGAGGAACAGCGTGGCACCGTTCGACTCCTTCATCAGCTCGGAGGCCAGCATCAGCCGCTGGCGCTCGCCGCCGGACAGCGTGTCGGCGCCCTGGCCGAGTCGAAGATAGCCAAGGCCCAACTCCTCGAGGAGAGCCAGCGGTTTCGCTATCGCCCCGTCCCGTGCGAAGAAGCGGTGCGCATCGCGCGCCGTCATGTCGAGCACGTCGGCAATCGACCGGTCCTGGTACCGGCAGGCGAGCGCCGCCGGCTGATACCGCTGTCCGCCGCAGTCGGCACAGGGCACCCAGACGTCGGGAAGGAAATCCATGCTGACGCGGATGCGGCCCGCTCCTTCACAGCGGTCACAGCGCCCGCCCTTCGTGTTCGTCGAGAAATCCTTCTTCAACAGCCCTGCCGCCCGCGCGTCGATCGAAGCCGCGAACAGCTCCCGAATGCGGTCGAACACGCCGAGCATCGTGGCGGGCATGCTGGACGAGGAAGCCGCCATCCACTCGCGGTTGGCCGACACCAGGCGGACGAAGCCGGCCACGTTGGTGACCGACGCCGGCGATGGCCTGGACTCGTCTCGTGCCCACAATCCGGGAGCCAGGACGTCGAAGACGAGCGTCGACTTGCCGCTGCCCGACACGCCCGTCACCGCGATCAGGCCGCCGGAGGGCACCTCGACTGCGACGTCCCTCAGATTGTGCGTGCTCGCATGGGCAATCGACACACCCGGTCCCAGCACGCGTCGGGAATCTCGGCTCGGCAAGCGATTCCCCATCGAGCCGGTGCGGAGGTACCGCCCGGTCAGCGACGCCTCGTTCGCGGCGACGTCCGCAGGCGAACCGGTTGCCACGATGCACCCGCCCTCCTCGCCAGCACCGGGTCCGAGGTCGATAACGTGGTCCGCCGCCCGGATCACATCGACGTCGTGTTCGACGACGATGACCGTGTTGCCGGCATCGCGGAGCGAGGCGACGAGACCGAGCAACCGCTCGGTGTCGCGGGAGTGAAGGCCGACCGTCGGCTCGTCGAGCACGTACGTGATACCCGTCAGCCCGGTCCCGACCTCGCTCGCCAGCCGGATACGCTGCGCCTCGCCTGCCGAGAGCGTCGAGGCCAGCCGGTCGAGCGAGAGGTAGCCGAGACCAGCGTCCCGCAACCGCCCCAACCGCGTGCGCACGTCGCGCGTCAGATCGGTCGTTGCCGGGCCGCCGTCGTAGGTTTCGAAGAATCTCAGGCTGTCGTCGGCGCTCAGGTGCTGCAACTCCGCGATGTTCCGGCCGGCCACTCGGACCGCCAGGCGATCCGCTTTCAGGCGCGCGCCACCGCACGCCGCGCACGGCACCGCGTGCATCAACGGCTCCATGGCTTCACCACGGTGGTCGGCATGCTTCCGCTCGTATTCCTGCCCGACGTAGTCGAGTAGCCCCAGCCACTTCGCGTGGAAGCGATGCACGCCGGCCCTGGCGCCGCGCCGGTAGCGCCACTCGACGTCGAACTCGCGGTCTCCGGCGCCTCGCAGGGCCACCTGTCGGGCGGTCTCGGACAGCGCGCTCCAGGCGACGCCGAAGTCGATCTCGAGCGCAACACCGGCGGCCCGCAGGATCGCCACGTGCTGCCCGTCACGGTCTCCGTAGAACCGGCCGGTGCGGTGGCCGTCCATGGCGCCGTCGAGCAGCGACCGGTCCGGGTGGGTGATGAGCCTCGCCGGATCGCATTCGGTGACCGTGCCAAGGCCCTTGCACGCCGCGCACGCGCCCTGTTCCGCGTTCGGGGAGAACATCGTCGCCGTCAGCGGCGACGGCCCGTGCCAGCCGCAGGCCGGGCAGCGCGCCTCCGGGATCGGTACCGCGCACGTCGGGCACTCGGCCGTACCAACGCGCGCGAACAGCAGCCGGTAGTAGTCGGCAATCTCGGTCATGGTCCCGACCGTGGACCGTGGGTTTCGCGACGCCACCCGCTGCCTGATCGCCACGGCTGGCGTCAGGCCGGACACCGACTCGAACGCGGCATCACCCGTCTTCTCGAGGAAGCGCCGCGCGTATGCCGAATAGCTCTCGGTGAAGCGATTTCGGCCTTCGGCGTAGATCGTGTCGAATGCGAGCGACGACTTGCCGCTGCCCGAGACTCCCGTGATCACGGTGAACCGACCGGCGGGGATCTCGACGTCCACCCGCTTCAGGTTGTGCGTGGTCACACCGGCAAAGCGAATCGGCTCGGCGGCGACCGCCACCGGGCGCTGCGGCAACACCAGGGTTGACGCCTTCGAACCGTCGCCGCTTCTGAGCGCCATTCCGGTGGCCGAGGCCTCACAGGCTGCCACCTCGTCGGGCGTCCCGACGGCGACAAGCCGTCCGCCGCGACGACCGCCGCCCGGGCCGAGGTCGATGACGCGGTCGGCGGCCCGAATGACATCGAGGTGATGCTCGATGGTCACAACGGTGTGGCCCCGGTCGACCAGTCCGGTGATCGCGGACAGCAACACCCTGATGTCGGCCTGATGCAACCCGGTCGTCGGCTCATCGAGCACATAGAGCGTGTGGCCGCGCCCCGGCCGCCCCAGCTCGGCCGCGAGCTTCACGCGCTGGGCCTCGCCGCCGGAGAGCGTGGTGGACGGCTGCCCGAGCCGCAAGTAGCCGAGGCCAAGTGCCCGCATGACCGCCAGGATGCGGGCTGCGCGCGGCTGGCCCGACAGAATCGTTCCCGCCTCCTCGAGGGTCATCTCGAGGACGTCGTGGATCGTATGGCCGCGGTAGGTGACCTCGAGCGTCTCGTCGTTGAAGCGTCGTCCCCCGCAGGCCTCGCACACGACATCCACCGGACCGAGGAAGTGCATGCCGACCTGCAGCACGCCTGCACCCTGGCACGTCTCGCAGCGTCCTCCCGCGACGTTGAACGAGAATCGTCCCTTGCCGAACCCGCGGGCGACGGCCTCGGGCACAGCGGCGAACAGATCGCGCACGACATCCGAGAGGCCCGTGTAGGTGGCCGGGTTGGACCGCGGCGTCCGGCCGATGGGCGACTGGTCGACGTCGATCACCTTGTCGATGCGCGTCCCGCCGCCGAGCCGTCCTTCCCGCCACTGCGCGAGCATCTCCTCGACGAGACTCGACTTCCCTGCACCGGACACACCGGTGACCACGTTGAGCGCACCGGCCAGGAACTCGACGTCAACGCCCTGGAGGTTGTGCCGCATCGCGCGAACCACACGCACGACCCCGGTTCCGGACCGTCGTGCGGCCGGCGGCACAATCCGTTCGACGCCGGTCAGGAAGTTCCTCGTGCGGCTCCGCGCATCGGCGTCGCCGATTCGATCGGCCGGCCCGGAGAACAGCAGTTCCCCGCCATGCTCGCCCGCGCCCGGCCCGATATCGATCAGCCAGTCGGCGCGGCGGAGCACCGCCGGATCGTGCTCGACCACGAGGACGGTATTCCCTCGATCGCGCAACGTCGTCAGCACGTCGAGCAGGCGATTCTCATCGCGCGGGTGAAGCCCAATCGACGGCTCGTCGAACACGTAGAGCACGCCGCGCAGCTCGGATCCGACCTGCGATGCCAGCCGGAGCCGCTGTGCCTCACCGCCGGACAGCGTCGTCGAACGGCGGTCGAGCGTCAGGTGACCGAGCCCGAGGCGGTCGAGCAGGCGGATGCGTGCCAGCATCTCGGCACGAACCGGCCCGCCGACCGGCGTCTCGCGCGCAGTGAACACGACCGACTCGAGGGCCGCCTGGAGTTCCTCGGCGGGGAGCGCCGCGAACTCGGCAATGTGCCGATCGCGGAATCGAACCGCCAGGGCCTCGGGGCGGAGGCGCGTGCCGCCACAGGCCCGACACTGGAGGCTCCTGACGAACCGCAGGATGTTCCGGTTCCGGCTGCGTTTCAGGATCTGCTCCATCACCGGGAGGATGCCCTTGTAGATGCCCTCCTCTCGTGGCCTGGCGGTGATGCCGCTCCATCGGAGGCGCGACTCGAGCGGGTGCTTGCCGTACGGAATGCGGATCCGGTCGGACCCGTCGAGCACCACGCGCCGCTGCTCGTCGGTGAGGGCTTGCCACGGAACGTCCACGCTGAATCCGTGCGCGCGACACACCTGGTCGAGCACGTCGATGGTCACCTGGGAGTAGATGACGTATCCGGTCGGCGTGGTGATGACCAGCGCACCCTCACGGATGCTGCGGGACGCGTCGCGGACGATCAGGTCGGGATCGAGCCGGTCCTCGACGCCAAGTCCCTGGCACACGGGACAGGCGCCAGACGGGGTGTTGAACGAGAAGAGCGCCCGGTCGGGACGAACGCCCTCGGGTGCGTCACCAAGGCGCGCGAACAGCAATCGGAGGTCGTCGTAGAGTCCGCTGAGCGTCCCCACCGTGGAACGCGGGTTGCGGAGGGTCGTCCGCTGGTCCACGGCTATCGCCGGTGAAACGCCCGCGATCGACCGGACGGACGGCCGCGCGATGCGGCCGAGGAACTGGCGCGCATACGAGGAGAACGTCTCGAGGTATCGGCGCTGGGCCTCCCGGCAGATCGTGTCGAAGGCCAGCGATGACTTGCCCGATCCCGACACCCCGGAGACGACGACCAGCGCATCGCGTGGGATATCGACGTCAACGGCCTTCAGGTTGTGCTCGCTCGCGCCGCGGACAGAGATCAGATCCACGCCGCCATTGTACCCGCGAGCCGGGCCGGGGCAGCCAGATCCAATCCGCCGATCCAACCCGGCGTGCCCGTCCACAGCGCCCCATGTTATGCTTCGCAGCCTCAGCGTTCCTACTCAGCACGAGGACATTTATGCATCGACTCCACCGCTCCCGGCGCATCGCGTTCGCAGCCCTGTTGGGACTGATCGTCGCCACCTCGGCACCCACCATTCGCGGAACCGTCGGCCAGGCAGCGCCTGCCGATGTCATCAACCGCGTCAAGGCGCAGTACGCGCCGGACACGCGACTGACCGTCTTCGACGTAAAGGCCGAGGCAAAGGGCAACGCGCTCGAAGTATCGGGCGACGTCGAGCAGACGGCCGCGAAGGACGCCATCCTGAAGGCGCTGCTCGAGGCCGGCTATGCCAACGTGGTCGAGAAGATCGCGGTGCTGCCCGATCCGGCGTTTGCCGCGAAGCCGCTTGGCATCGTCACGGTCAGCGTCGCGGTCATGAAGACCAAACCATCGCACGCGTCCGAACTCGGCAACCAGATGGTCATGGGAAGCCTGGTCAGGGTGCTCAAGAGGGAGAGCGGCTGGTACTTCGTGCAGTCGATGTCGGACCGCTATCTGGGCTGGATGGAGCCCGACCACGTCGCCTTCATGACGAAAGAGCGGGTGGACGCGTACCAGCAGGCGTCACACGCGATCGTCACGTCGTGGTTCACCGTCGTGCGCGAGCAGGCCGTAGACAATTCGCCGGTCGTCGCCGACCTGGTGATGGGCAACGTGCTCGAGACGACGGGCAAGAGCGGCACGTGGCAGGCCGTGACGCTTCCGGATGGACGAGCCGGGTTCGTGGACGGCGCGGCCGTCACCGACTATGCGACGTGGAAATCGTCGAGGGCGCTGACCGGCGAGAACATCGAGAAGACGGCCCGCCTGTTCACCGGCGTCCCCTACCTGTGGGGCGGGACCTCGCCCAAGGGGTTCGACTGCTCCGGTTTTGCGAAGACTGTCTTCCGGCTGAACGGCGTCGAGCTCCAGCGCGATGCCGATCAACAGTCGAACGCCGGCGAGGCCGTCGCCACGGACAACGACCTCGCGCAGCTTCGCAAGGGCGACCTGCTGTTCTTCGGCCCGCGCCCGGGCGTGGCCAGAATCACGCACGTCGGCATCTACCTCGGCGACAAGCGCTTCATTCACTGCGCGGGCATGGTGAAGCTCAACAGCTTCGATCCAGCCTCGCCGATCTACAGCGACACCCTCCTGAAGCGCCTCGTCAAGGTGCGGAGGATGGGGTAACGATCTCGGCCAGCGTGCGCTCGAGCGCGAGCGCCTTCGGAAACAGGATGTTGTTCTCCAGATGGACGTGGCGGTGCAGGTCCGCCTCGAAGGCCTGCAACTCCTGGTACGTCACCTTGAACGTCGTGCACGCGTCAGCCGGAAGGGTGTAGTCGCCGCTCAGCCGGCGGATGGTGGCCATCGTGTCGCCGGCCGACTGGTGCTCGGCCTCCATCATGCGGATGGGATTCGCCACGCTGCCAAAAGGAGCCGGCGAGGGTGCGGTCCGGACGCGCGCAGCCGCCGCCAACTGACCAATGTAGGGGAAGAGCATCCGCTCCTCCTTGAGCATGTGCTGTGCCATCTCGGCGGCAATCGCGGCAAACGCGGCGGCGATCTCCTTGACTTCCGGATGATGCCCGCCGTGAACGTCTGCCACTTTCCGCGTGTGTGCGCCAATCGTGTCGATCGCCTGGCGGACATAGGCGTGGTGGTTGCTGACGATGTAGTTGGCGAGGAAATCGAGGTCCCAGCTGTTGAACCTCGGGACGTCAACCTCCGATGCGAGGGCCTCCTCCAGGTCGGCCACGATCTGTCGCCCGTCGAGACCCTGCTCGCCGCACACATCGGCGATGGGTCGGTTGCCACCGCAGCAGAAGTCGATGCCGTGCTTCTCGAACACGGCCGCGGCGCGGAAGTCGTCGGCGACGATACTGCGGATGGTCGTCGTTGGGTCACTCAGCATGGGGGCCTCCTTTTCGGCCATACCACACGATCTTCCCGTCCTCGATCACGAGGATGTCCTGCAGCTCCATGGCCTTGATCGACCGCACGACCGTCTCGACGCGAAGCCCCGTCATGTCCGCCAGTTGCTGCCGCGTGAACGGCACGCGATAGGGATGGGCTGACAACGCCGGTTCGGTCGAGCGGAAGTACTCAATCAGGGTGCCGAGCCGATGCTCGGCCTCTTCGACGGCAATCTCCGCCAGCATCATCGACTTGTAAACGAGCCGGCCGCTGAGCACCTTCGTGAGCTGAAGATGGATCTCCGGGTGCTCGGCCAGGAGCCTGAGGAAGCCCTCGCGCGAGCACTTCCACACCGTGCTCTCATCGACGGCCACCGCGCCTGCCGGGTAGGGCACGTCGTTGAAGAACGGCGGCTCGCCGAAGCTCTGGCCGTCGGTGAACAGGCCCTGCACGAACTCGCGGCCATTCTCGTTGTAGCTCACCATCTTCACGCGGCCCGTCTGTACCTGGAAGAAACTGCTGGCGGTCGTCCCCTGGTCGAAGAGCGTCTCGCCCTTCTCGAGGTGCACGACCCGCGCACCGTACTGCAGCCACAACGTATCGGAAATCATGTGGTCAGGCATCACTGTAGGTGTCCGCGAGATCGCGTGGTTATGACGTGGATCAGGAAGATAACGATATCGTACGAGGTGCCGGAGGTGCTGGGGGTGCTGAAGGTGCTGAAGGTGCGAGTGCTGGGGGTGCTGAAGGTGCTGGGGGTGCTGAAGGTGCGAGTGCTGGGGGTGCTGAAGGTGCTGAAGGTGCTGAAGGTGAATCCCGGCCCTTGGAGCACCCACGGCAGTTGCCGCGTCCGGTCTATTTTTTCGCCACTCTCCCTACGTCATTCTTGACGGGTTTCACCGTCTTCAGAAACGCGAAGATCGACTCGAAGTCCTTGTCCGGCAGGTTCTGGAACTGGGCAATCGGCATGGGAGGTCGCATGACCTCACCCTTCGGGTTCACGCCGGTTCGCATGAGCTTCTTGAAGTCGGGGAGCGTCCACGAACCGATGCCTGTCTCCTTGTCAGGGGTGATGTTCCGCGACAGCGTGAGGCCCCACGGGCCGCGCCAGGCCGTCAGGAACATGTTGCTCGATACGCCGCCCACGACCTCGGGCGCCAGTGGGGCGTCGACGGGATGTCCGGCCAGGGCGCGCGACATGTCGTTCCCGCCGGTCGACAGTTTGGGCGTATGACAGTCGTGGCACCCGCCCAGCATGACGAGTTGCGCGCCCCGCGCAGCCGTCCCGGCCGGGGCGGACGCCTGAGGCTTGGGGGGCGGATAGGGATTCATCGGCGACTGCTGGGCCAGCGCCAGCGACGGGCATACGGCAACGACGACGGCCACCCACACGGGTGTCATTCTGCGAGACATAGGGGCTCTGCCTCCTTGGATGGGGTATCCAGCATGATTACCGCGAAATCCCATCCGTGCGCAAGCTGATCCATCGCCGAGTTCTCCGCTCGGCCGTCTTGACGTCCCCCAGGCCTTTCGGTACAACCGAGCGGTGCTCGTGCGCCCCACGCTGGACACCCGACGCCTTCCAGGCGCGGTGGGCAGCGGGAAGAAGCACCAGGTATAGTAAGATCGTTCGACGTATTGCCTGCGGTCCGCCCTTCGATGTCCGACCCCGGCAGTCGACATACGACCGACTTCCTCCCGTCAACCGTTCACGCGTCGGGTTTCATCCGTGGTCGCACTACTCCTCTTCCTGCAATTGCACCAGGCCGTCACCGGTACCCCGCCGAGAGGCCCCGTCGTCTCGACGACTCCACCACCTTCGGCCACCGCACCCATCCGTGGCGCCACGTCCGGACAGGGCCGGCCGACGGTCACGATCCCAAGGATAGACGCCACAATTGTCGTGGACGGCGTGTTGGACGAACCAGCGTGGTCGGAAGCCGCGCGTCTCGACGGTTTTTCCCAGTACCAGCCCGTGGACGGGCGCCCAGCCGAAGAGCAGACCGAAGTTCTCGTCTGGTATTCACCGACCGCGCTCCACTTCGGCATCATGGCGCACGACCGGGAACCCGGCGCCATCCGAGCCACTGTGGCGGATCGCGACAACCTCAGCCGCGACGACACGGTCACGGTCTACCTCGACACGTTCAACGATCGCCGCCGCGCGTTCTTCTTCACCGTCAACCCGCTCGGCATGCAGGAGGACGGTGTCCAGACCGAGGGCGCGTTCAACGCCGGAACGATGTTCGGCGGCACATCTGACAAGAATCCCGACTATCAATGGGATTCGAAGGGCCGCATCGTCGAGAACGGGTACGTGGTCGAGATCCGAATTCCGTTCAAGAGCCTGCGCTATCCGGGCAACGGACCGCAGCACTGGGGCCTGAACGTGCAGCGCAAGGTGCAGCGGACCGGCTACCAGGACACGTGGACGGACGTGCGGCGCGCGAGTTCGAGCTTCCTCGCGCAGGCTGGCGCCATCGACGGCTTGCACGACATGAAGCGGGGCGTGGTCACCGAGCTGCAGCCGTTCATCACCACGGCGAGCAACGGCTCGATCGCCGGCGGTGGGGAGTTCCGGCGCGACAAGACCGACTTCAACCCTGGCGCGAATCTCCGGTTCGGCTTCACGAACGTGTCGATCGACACGACCGTCAACCCCGACTTCAGCCAGGTGGAATCGGACGCCGGCCAGGTCACCGTCAACCAGCGCTTCGCCCTGTTCTTCGCGGAGAAGCGGCCGTTCTTCCTCGAGGGAATCGAGCTGTTCTCGACGCCGAATCAACTCGTCTACACCCGACAGATCGCGAGCCCGATTGCCGGCGGCAAGGTCACCGGCAAGTTCGGCCGGACCAACGTCGCCTTCCTCTCCGCCAAGGAGCGAGAGGACTCGAGCGGGGCCTGGTTCAACGTCGCACGCGTTCGTCACGACCTTGGGAGGAACTCCACGGTCGGGATCACGGTCACCGATCGCACCCAATCGAGCGACTACAACCGAGTCGCGGCCGCCGACTCGCGCATCGTCTTCGCAAAGCTGTACTACGTGCAGGGTCAAGTCGGCCAGTCGTGGACCCGTGACCGCGGCGTGGAACACGCTGCGCCGATCTGGCTGGCGGAGTTCGACCGCACGGGGCGCGCGTGGGGCTTCAACTACAAGCTGACCGGCGTCGGCCCCGGCTTCGTGTCGAGGTCCGGGTATGTGCCGCGCAACGACTACGTCGAGTTCCATGCGGCCAACCGGCTCTCGTGGTATGGGTCCCGGGGCGCCGCAATCGAACAGTTCACGGTCTTTTTCGGCCCTTCGCGCATCTGGCGCTACGACGAGTTCGGCCACCAGTCGGCGATCGAGGGGAACGAGAACGTCAACCTGATGTTCAACATCCGGGGCGGGTGGAGCCTGCGCGGGTCGCTCAGCCGGGATTTCGTCCGATTCGAACCGCGAGAGTACGCGGGCTATCAAGTTCGGGTGGGCGACATGCTGCGCCCGTGGACGACGCCGGGCGACCTGTCGGGGCTGTTCGGCGCCGGGCTCACGGTCACGACGCCCACCTTCAGGATGTTCAACGCCTCGGTCGAGACCAGGCGGCAGGCGGTCGCGATCTTCGAGGAGGCCTCGGAGGGGCGCCAGAGGAGCCTGACCGGGAGCCTGAGCCTCCGACCGAGCGGATCGATCCGGATCGACGGAAGCACCACGTACTCGACGATCACGCGCCAGCGCGACGACAGTGAGTTCGCACGGACGATCATCCCGCGGATCAAGGTCGAGTACCAGCCGCAGCGCGCGCTGTTCTTCCGGGTCGTGACTGAGTACCGATCGGAACGGCAAGCCCCACTGCTCGACCCTCGGACCGCCCACCCACTCGTCGTGGACGCCGCGTTGGCCGCGGCGATGCGGTCCGACGGCCTGCGCGTCGACTTCCTGGTGTCGTACGAACCGACACCTGGCACCGTCGCGTTTTTCGGTTACGGGAGTTCGCTTCGCTCCGACCGCGTGCTGAGCCTGTCTGATCTTCGCCGGCAGAACGACGGGCTGTTCCTGAAGCTCGCGTATCTGATTCGGCGCTGACCGGCAGGGACGGATCGAAACCGCGCCCTACTTCCCTGAACTCAGCACGGAAAGGGCAATCAAGGGGTTCTTCCCCCGACGCTCGACCGAGTAGCTCACGCCGCGCGGGATGATCGCGCACGCCCCGGCGTCGAGCGACTGCTCGTGCCCCTTCGCGCGCAGCACGCCTTCACCGGCAATCACGTACAGCACCTCGTCCACATCGTCGTGCACGCGGTCACGGATGGGCTCGCGCACCTGCAGCACCGTGGCCGTCGCGCCGGGCGCACGGCCGACGGTCGTCTCCTTCCTCGGATCGTTGCGACCGATGTAGTTCTTCTCGATCCAGTCGGGCAAGGCCAGGACATCGACCGTGGCGTCCGGATTCGGCGCGAACTTGGTGCCGGTGGGAGCCGGCACGGGCGCGGAAACGGGCGGCGGGACCGGCCGGGCAGGTGCCCGGCCGAGCGTCACGTCGACATGTGCTGGCGCACCGGGCTTGAGCGTCAGTTCCCGCTCCAGCGTCACGAAATCGTCGGCCTCGAACCGAAGGCGGTACGTGCCCGCGCGCAGCGTCTGAAGCGTGACCGACCCTTCACGTGCCGTCGTGCCCTCGCGCGACACGGGACCGGTCGCCATCACACGCACGCCGGGAATTGGCGTCCCCGAGGCATCCGTGACCGTGAGCGCGACCGTCAATCGTGCCGCGGGCGCCGGCACGGCAGCGTGAGTCTGCGGTGGCGGCGCGGGCGCCTGCACACCAGGTGTGGGCGTTTTCGCCGCAGGCGTCGGCTTGGGAGGCGTCTGCGCACGGACACCCAACGTTGCGGTTGCGACCAGTCCGAACACCAACAGCCCTGCGATTCGACTCATCATGTGCTCCGCGGTTGATACGGGCTCCTTCGTGAATTGTAGCCCGTTCGTCGGCGTGGGGCCGAAGTTTGGGGGCAAAGGGCCGTCCTCAGTCCTGTTCCAAGGTCATCCACGGTTGCGAAAAGGAGACATCGCGGCGTTTGGCACGGGTATTTCGCGGAATAGATGGGGGTTCCGGCTGGAATCGGTCTTGCTCCACCATTGGCGACCGTTCCCCGAAAGGCCTGATCATGACTTGCCAACTGCGTCGCTGGTCCGTGGCCCTGCTTGCGCTCGTCCCGGTGATTGCCGCCGCACAGCCGGTGCTGGCAGACCCGCCCACTCGAGTGGCACGGCTCAACTACGTCAAGGGGTCGGTCTCGTTCAGACCAGCCTCGCTCGACGACTGGGGGCCGGCGACGCTGAACTATCCGATCACCACCGGCGACCACCTGTGGACCGACACCGAGTCGTGGGCCGAAATGCACGTCGGATCCACCGCGATCCGCCTGGCGCCCAACACGGCATTCGCGGTCTTCGACCTCGACGACGAGATGACACAGGTCAGCCTGTCGGAAGGCTCGATGGATGTTCGAGTCCGGGACGTGGCGGGCTCCGCGTTCGAGATCGACACGCCGTCGGCGGCGATCTCGCTCGTTCGGCCGGGCGTCTACCGCGTGGACGTCGTCGGTGACGGTGGGACCGTGCGTGTGACGGTGCGGCGCGGGATCGCACAGATCACACCGGATGGTCCGGGCTTCTCAGTGTCCGAAGGACAGGAGGCCGCGATCTTCGCCGCCGGGGAACACGACATCTCGCGTGCGACGGCACCGGACAGCTGGGAGCGCTGGTGCCGCGGCCGGGACGACCGCGAGGACCGCGCGGCGTCGCTCCGCTACGTCTCGTACGAGATGACGGGCTACGAGGATCTCGACGACTACGGCTCGTGGCACTCGGAGCCCGACTACGGTTGGGTCTGGCAGCCCTCCGTCGTCAACACGGGGTGGGCACCGTACCGGACCGGCCAGTGGCGATGGGTGGAGCCGTGGGGCTGGAGCTGGGTCGATGAGGCGCCCTGGGGCTTCGCCCCGTTCCACTACGGGCGCTGGGCGTGCCTGCGAGGCAGCTGGATGTGGGTCCCCGGCGGCTATGTCGTGCGACCGGTCTACGCGCCTGCACTCGTGGCATTCGTTGGTGGCGATCACTGGGCGCTGTCGTTCGGTCTCGGCCGCGAGGGCCCGATCGGGTGGTTCCCGCTCGCACCAGGTGAAGTGTGGATGCCGCACTATCGCGCCAGCCGAGGCTACATCCGCGACCTGAACGTCACGAACGTCAACATCACGAACATCGACATTTCCAACTACGGGGTGTCGCGTGGTACGTACGTGAACCGCGCGATCGACGGCGCCGTCACCGCCGTTCCGCGAGAGGCCTTCGGCAGCGGCGTCGCGGTGGCTCGGCATGCCGTGGCCGTGGCGCCGCGCATGGCCATGACGAGCGACGTCATCGGCACCAGCGCGCTGGTCGTGCCGCGGGCCGAGAGCCTCGTCGGCCGCCATGGTTCGACGGTGCCGCGACCCGGACGCGCCGTGTTCGACCGCGCCGTGGTGGCGCGCACCGCTCCGCCACCAGCCCCGGTGCCCTTCCGGGAGCGCGAACGCTCGCTGCAGGCCAATGGCGGGCGCCCGCTCGACGAGGGGACCCTTGGGCGGCTTCGCGACAGCAGGCCCGGAAGCGCATCGGATTGGTCGCCCGTGCGGCTTGCCGGCCGCGGAGGCCGCCGCCCGGGTGAGAGCACGGGCGGAGAGTCGCCCGCGTCGTCACGCGTTGACACGCCGCCGGCGGCCAGCGCACCGGCGCCATCGGGCGGCGGTCTCGCCATGCCGCGATACGGCCAGCGCAGGCCGGTGGATGAGGATCGCGGGCAGCGCACCCAGCCCGGAAGCGGGGTGACGGTCGCTCCGAGATCCGAGGTCAACGATCGGCCGGACTGGGGGAGGCGGCGGGCGTCGGAGCCCGCCCCGGCGGCGACTCGCCCGACTGCTGACGCGGGGGCTGGGATCGCACTGCCGCGCTACGGGAGGCGATCGGATGACCGCCCGAGTGGTGAGGTCACGCCGCGGCCGAATGCTGACGGATGGCGGTCCGTGCCCGAGCCTGCGAGACCGCGGGTGAGCGAGCGACCGTCGGGCGGCGAGACCACGCAGCCCAACGCCAGCACGCCGCGCGCCACGCCCGACTTCGCGAGGCCCCGATTCGGCGACCGTCCGTCGCCGCAGCCCGAGAATCGTCCGTCGGGTGGCATCGCAGAACGTCCGCGCGGCGCCGACCGCCAGGCAGCCCCGCCGTCGTCTCAACAGCGTGGAGCTCAGGCGCCGACCACCGGCGGCCCGAAGGGCGGCGTCAGTCCGAAGGACGGAAGCAACCCGAAGGGCGGTGGCCGCGAGCGGCCCAAGGGCGGGGATTGACCCTATCTTGCGAAACTGACCGTTGCCGCCAGGAACTGCTCGATCTCAGCCGCCGTGTTGTAGTGGCTCCCCGAGAGCCTGATGAAGCTTGAGATCCCGAGCTGTCTGAGCATGGCGGCGAAGAACGGGTCGTGCCCTGGAGCATGCACACGAATCTGCGCGCGACGGTAGAGATCGCATCCGTCGGTCGACTCGATCCCCGCCAGGTTGAAGCCCACCAGCAGTGACTGCCTGCACAGGTCCTGTCCAATCCCGTACACCGTCACGTGGTCCATGGCCCTCAGGCCGGGGGTTGCGGCCGTCCCGTCCAACAGGAGCGCCAGCAGGCCGACCTGGTGTGCCTTGATCGCCTTCATGGCGGCGACGACGAGTTCGCGCCGGCCAGGTGCCTCGGTGAAGTGTCGACCGAGCCAGCACAGGTAGTCCACGACCGCCGACCACGCCGCGTAGGACTGGTGCTCGACGCCGCCGAGGTCCCAGCTCGTCGCGGGCTTCAGCGTGTACTTCCAGTGCGGCAGACAGGCGAGCCGGTCCGATGCGTGCGCGTAGCCGCAGCCCTTGACGCCGTAGTTCTTGTAAGGCGCGATGACGTAGGCGTCGGCGCCGATGTCCTCGACGTCGATCAAATCGGACGGCGAGTATTGGACGCCGTCGACCATGACGAACAGGTCCGGCTTGATCTTGCGAGCCTCGCGGATGATCGTCTTGACGTCGTACACCTCACCGGTCACGTTCGACGTGTGGGTCAGGACGAGGAAACACGTCTTCGCGTCTATCAGGTCGCAGATGGCGGCGAGTTCCACCGAGGCGGTCTCGCGATTCGGTTCGGCAATCCGCTCCTGCTTCCCGTACTTGGCCGAGAACTGGGAGAGGGCGCTGCGGACCGACGCGTGATCGAGGCCGGTCGTGACGACGTTGGTGCCGGGGATGGTCGAGAGGACCGCATCGGTAATACGGTAGATCACGTGGCTGCTGCTCCAGCCGGGGATCGTCTGTCCCGAACGGGCGCCGAAGAAGGTCATGAGGTCTTCGATGCCCTTGGCCGTCACGTCCACGGCGTGGCTCGACCCTGGATTCGCTCGGCCCTGCTGGTCGGGCAGGCACGTTTCCCGGGCCATGGCTTCGACGACGCGCGTCGGGCGGCAGGACCCGGAGGCGGCGTCGAAGAAGATGCGCTGACCCGAGTAGGGGTCCCAATCGACGTAGACGAACTGGTTCCGAATCTCGTCCATCAATGCGGGCGCGAAGAAGCCCAGTTCGCGAGCGGTACTCATCGTTCACCCTCCGTTGTGCGGCAGACCGACCCGATCGGGTGCTTATTGTATACGATATTTTTCTTCTGGCGCAAGCGTCCCGTCCCTCGCCACCGGAACGGCTCTCGCATCAGCGGTCCCGTTTCCGACATACACTACGCACGCCCCAGGAGACGCCTGCCCGTGTGGACCCAGACATTCGACCCTCTCGGGAACATCCTCGTCTCGGCGCTCGCAGCCGCGCTGCCGGTCGCCTTTCTCTTCTGGGCGTTGGCGGTGAGGAAGATGAAGGGCCATGTCGCCGGACTCTGCACGACCGGAATGGCCGTGCTCGTCGCCGTCGTCGTCTATCGCATGCCCGTCCATCTCGCCGCCGCCTCCACGCTGCAGGGCGCATTGTACGGCCTGTTCCCCATCGGCTGGATCGTGATTGCGGCCGTCTTCCTGTACCGCATCACGGTCGAGACCGGACAGTTCGAGGTGATCAAGAACTCAATCGCCTCGATCACCGAAGACCGTCGCCTCCAGGCGCTGCTCATCGCGTTCAGCTTTGGCGCGTTCCTCGAAGGAGCCGCCGGCTTCGGGACGCCGGTGGCCATATCCGCGGCCATGCTCGTCGGCCTCGGCTTCGAGCCGATCTACGCGGCCGGCCTGTGCCTGATTGCCAACACGGCCCCCGTCGCCTTCGGCGCGATCGGCACCCCGATCGTCGTGGCCGGGCAGGTCACAGGCATCGACGACCGGCTCATCTCCCAGATGGTCGGCCGTCAACTCCCGCTCCTGTCGGTGCTCATCCCGTTCTGGCTGGTGTTCACGATGTCGGGACGAAAGGGCGTCAGGGAGGTCTGGCCCGCCGCCCTCGTGTCCGGCGGCTCGTTCGCCATCGCGCAGTGGTGGACGTCCAACTACCTCGGCCCGCTGCTGCCCGACATCATCTCGTCGCTCTGCTCGATCGTGTGCCTCGTGCTGTTCCTCAGGTTCTGGAAGCCGAAACACGTGTTCCGCTTCGGCGATGAAGGGCGGGCACAGGTCGTCGCCGCCGATGGATTCGGACGCGTCCTGAAAGCCTGGAGTCCCTTCATCGTCCTCACGATCCTCGTAGGGGACTGGGGTATGAAGCCGGTGAAGGCGCTGCTGGAGCGGATGACGCTCGCGATTCCGTTTCCGTTGATTCACAACGCTGTGGCCGCGCCTGGCAGCGAAAGACCGCTCCCTGCCCTCTTCATGGTGAACTGGCTGTCGGCGACCGGCACCGTCATCCTGCTTGCGGCGGTGATCACCGTGATCATCACCCGCATGCGACCGGGCGACGCCGTGCGCCTCTTCGCGCGGACGGTCCGGTCGCTGTCGGCGCCGCTCGTCACGGTGGCCGCCGTTCTCGGTTTCGCCTACATCGGCAATTCCTCCGGCATGACGACGACGATGGGAATGGCGCTCGCCAGCACGGGAGCACTCTTCCCGCTGTTCTCGCCGCTGCTCGGCTGGCTGGGCGTGTTCATGACGGGGTCGGACACGTCCGCAAACGCCGTGTTCGGGCGCCTCCAGGCGGTGTCGGCCGAGCGGATTGGGGTGAGTCCGGTGCTGACGGTGGCGGCCAACTCGTCGGGAGGGGTGACGGGCAAGATGATCTCGCCCCAGTCGATTGCCGTGGCCTGCGCCGCAACCGGGCTCGTGGGTCACGAGGCCAGCCTCTTCCGATTCACCGTCCGGCACTCGCTGCTGCTGGTCGCGATCGTGGCCGTGATGACGTACCTCCAGGCCACGGTCTTCCGCTGGATGGTGCCGCCGGGCGGCGCTGCCGGCACGGTGGTCGCCGTCGCATCGAGCCACGCGGCGACGTCGGTACCAGGCTGGACCGCCCTTGGCGCCTCCGCGCTGGCCATCCTGGCCCTCGTGGCCGCCGTGCGGCGACGCTGACATGAGATCGTCGGGGCAGCCACAGGCACGCCTCGACGCGCGGGCCGCTCGAACCGACGACACTCGCCCGCGCTGGCGGCAGCCGCGCTACAGACTGTCGGGCGTCGCCGGCACCGAGGGGGTCGAAACCGACACGGAGGTCGAACCCGAGTCAGGCGTTGTCTCGGAACGGAACAGCCGCCGCGCGATGATCCGGGCGATCGTCGGGCTGTTGGCCGCCAGCAGCCGCACCCAGTCGAACGCGGTCGACTGGCGGAAGTAGATGCCCCGAAACAGGAGCCGCGACACCAGGAACATCATCTGGGCCGTGAAGTCCTTGTCGTGCGCCACGAGCCAGCGCTGCGTGTCCTTGAAGCGAGCCGAGGTGTAGGCGACGGTCCAGGCCCGGCGCACCTCGGCTTCGGCGGATGCCTGGGTGAAGTGCGTGGGCTCGTATGTCGACTTGAACGCCGTCGAACCGAGCCAGTGCTGCGGCCGGATCATCCGACCGGCCGCCATGAGCTTCTGGTACAGCGGGGTGGCAGGGTACGGTGTGAGCAGGCCGAACACCGGCAGCACCGGCGGCCACAACGCGATCTGCTCCCCGAGCGTCTCGGCCATACCCGGATGGTCGGTATCGAACCCGACGATGAACGAGGTGATGGCGTAGACGTCCTGCTGGGCCAGCCGCTCGAGCGTCCGCGCGTAGTGCTCGGGCCGGTTGAAGCCCTTGCGCACGCTCTTCAGGCTCTCCGGATTCACCGACTCGAGACCCATGAAGATGAAACGGCCGCCGCTCGCGCCAATCAGTTCGACCAGTTCCTCATCGTCGAGGAGATTGATGCTGATCTGCGCGATCCACGGCAGGCACGCGTCCTGTTCGATCATCTCCCGCAGGAGTGCCTTGAGACGGTCGCGGCGAATCGCGAAGTTGTCGTCGATGAAGAAGACGCTCAGGAGCGCATGGTCGCGGGCCGCCACCTCCTTCAGGGTCTTCAGTTCCGCGATGACGCTCTCGTTCGAGCGGAAACGAAGCTGCTGGCCGAAGAAACCCGTCACCGTGCAGAACTCGCAGCCGTACGGACAGCCACGGCTGGTTTCGACCGGCACGACATAGAGCTTCTGGAAGGGCACGTCGAGGCGCTTCAGGAGCCGGCGGATCGGGTCTGGCACGAATCGCATCAGGTTGAAGAGGCTCAGATCGGTGTGCTCCCAATCGTTTGCCTTGTAGTCCTCGAGCGTGGGCTTGCCGCCGTGACCGTCCGGACCGTAGACGTCCTTCAGGGTCCCGCGGGCGGCGTCCTCGACGACTTCGGGCCAGACGTCGTCCGCCTCGCCGAGGACGACCGAGTCCGCGCAGCGCGGGAGTTGATCCCGGCCCAGCGCTTCGTCGGGCACGCTCGTGACGTGGGGCCCGCCGAACACCACCGGCACGCCGGTCTCGGACCGGATCACGGTGGCCACCTGGTAGGCCTTCTCGGCCATCCGCGTCATGAAGCCCATGCCGACCAGGCCCACGCGCTCCTCGCGGATGAATCGCACGAGTTCATCCGCGCTGGTGGGCTGCGCGTTGCTGTCGATGATCGTGACGCGGTGACCCGCGGGCGTTCGTTCACGCAGGAGGAAGGGCCAGAGCTGCGGGACGAAATTGCGGGTGACGTGGTTGTCGGGAACGAACAGGAGAATGTGCATGGATCCGGACCCCTCGCGGCTATCTCCCAGAGAAGCGTCCGGACCAATAGCACCGAAAGCCTCTGCGTGCGCTGTGGCACAGTCAGGACAGTCGCATCGTTTTTGTGTCAGTGCAGTGTATCACTCTTGCGTCAAGGCGCCGGTACGGGATTGCCATGCGGCTCGGCGGTTCCTGCACGTCGCCACCCGCTCGACAGCGCGCCTGCTTGACACCAGCCGCAGCTCAGCACACGATGCGAGCGATGTCTTCGTCCGTGCGCGTGTTCGCTCCGGCCAGCGCCAGCAACCTCGGCCCTGGCTTCGATGTGCTCGGCCTCGCGTTGGAACGCCCTGGTGATGTCGTGGAGGCCGAATGGTCCGACGAGGCTGGAATCCAGATCGTCGAAGTGTCGGGTGAGGATGGCGCCCTCAGTCGGGACCCGCGCGAGAACGTGGCTGGCGTGGCAGCCACGTCGGTCCTCTCGCACCTGGTTGCCTCGGGTCATCCGCCCGCCGACTGTCGCGTGGGTATTCGCCTTCGTGTCCACAAACAGATGCCGCTCGCGAGCGGTCTCGGCAGTTCGGCGGCAAGCAGCGTCGCCGGCGCGATGGCCGTCAACGAACTGCTCGGCCGCCCTCTGGCCAGACGCGATCTTCTCGTCCACGCGCTGGCCGGTGAGCGGGCCGCGGCAGGCTCCACGCACGCGGACAACGTCGCCCCCAGCCTGCTCGGCGGCATCGTCCTGATTCGCGGCTACGACCCCCTCGAGATCGTGGACCTGCCCGTCCCCTCGGCGCTCCGCATCGTCGTGGTCCACCCGCATTGCCGAGTCGAGACATCGAAGGCCCGCGCCATGTTGCGCGGCCACGGGTTCCCCATCGAGCAGGTCGTCGCGAACCTCGGCAACGTCGGCGCGTTCGTGGCCGCGCTGTACCGCGAGGATCTCGAGTTGCTCGGCCGGAGCATCGACGATCGGATGGTCGAACCGCTGCGCATGCCGCTCGTGCCCGGGTATGGCGAGGTGAAAGCCGCCGCGACGAGGGCGGGGGCGCTCGGTTGCGCGATGTCGGGTTCCGGACCGTCGCTCTTCGCGTTCAGCGACAGCGACGTCACGGCTGCGCGCGTGGCCGCAGCCATGTGCGAGGCCTTCCGCGAGGCCGCGCGCCTCGAGAGCGAACACTACGTGGGCCGGGTCAACATCGCCGGAGCTGTGCTGATTGCAGAAACGTAGAACGACGGCATCGATTGTCCGTGCTTGGTCGTCGTCAACCGGTCGTGTGCGTCATGATCCTCGAAAGTACCCGTCACCAGTCGCCGCCAGTCACCTTTCGTGAAGCGGTGCTCCAGGGCCTCGCACCAGACGGCGGCCTGTATCTGCCGTCGGCCATCCCGCCGATCGATCCCGCCACGATCGACTCGTGGCGTGGCAGATCGCTCCAGGACACGGCCGTCGGCGCGCTCGGGCATCTGGTCGGCGACGAGTTCGATCGCACGGCGTTCGAGCGTCTCGTGCGCGACGCCTTCAGCTTCCCGGCGCCCACTGTCGGCGTGGCCGACGACATCTCGGTGCTCGAGCTGTTCCACGGGCCGACGCTGGCGTTCAAGGACTTTGGCGCCCGCTTTCTCGCCCGTGTGTTCGGCTACCTGCTGGCCGAGCGCGCCGATCGCGCGACGATTCTCGTGGCGACGTCAGGAGACACCGGCAGCGCGGTGGCGCAGGGCTTCTTCAACGTGCCGAACGTCGAGGTCGTCGTATTGTATCCGGCCGGCAAGGTGTCGTCGTTCCAGGAAGCGCAGATGGCGACGCTCGGCGGCAACGTGCGCGCCGTGCGGGTGTCCGGCACGTTCGACGACTGCCAGCGGCTCGTCAAGGAGGCCTTCCTCGACCGCGCGCTCGACTCGCTCCACCTCTCGTCCGCCAACTCGATCAACATCGGGAGGCTGCTGCCCCAGGCGATCTACTACTTCCGGAGCTGGCTGGAAACAACGACCCGTCACGGGGACGAGGTGGTCTTCGTCGTGCCGAGCGGCAATCTGGGGAACATCACCGCTGGCGTGATCGCCCAGCGTGCGGGCCTGCGTGTGGAACGGTTCGTCTCGGCGTGCAACGTGAACGAGGTGCTGCCCGAGTTCCTGCGGACCGGCGTCTACCGTGCGCGCCCGTCCATTGCCACCGTGTCGAACGCGATGGATGTCGGCGACCCGAGCAATTTCGCGCGCCTCCTGGCGCTTCACGACGGGTCGATCGATCGGCTGCGCGCGAACATCTGGGGAACGTCGGTGAGTGAGGCGGACACGCGGACGACGATGCGGGACACGTATCGACGAACCGGCTACGTGCTCGATCCTCACACCGCCGTCGGATTCGCGGCCGCTCGGCGCTTTCGTGGCGCGACCGGCAACACGCGGCCGACGGTGGTTCTTGCGACCGCGCATCCAAGCAAGTTCGCTCCGGCCATCCGCGAAGAACTCGGCTTCGAACCGCCGCTGCCTGACGCCTGGCGCGATTGGGCGTCCAAGCCGCTGCTGGCCGATGATCTGCCGGACGCCCGCTATCCGACGTTCCGGAGGTACTTGCTGGACCAGTGAGGAGCCGCGATTCCGGTCACTTCCTCTCGTACACCACCTTCCCGCCCGCAATCGTCATCGTGACCGTGAGATGGCGGATCTCCTCGGGCTTCACGCCGAATGGATCGGCCGAGAGCAGGGTCAGATCGGCGAGCTTCCCGACGGAGATCGACCCCTTCTCCTTCTCCTGGAACTCGGCATGGGCGGCGCCCACCGTGTACGCCTCAATCGACTGCGCAACACTCACCTTCTGTTCGGGCACCCATCCGCCGGGATGCTTGCCGTCGAGCGTGGCGCGCGTGACTGCGGCGTAGAGCGCCTGCAGCGGATCGAGCGGCGCCACCGGCCAATCCGTGCCGAAGGCCATCCGAACCTTGTGATCGAGGAACGACTTGAAGGGATACGTTGTCTTCGCGCGCTCCGGCCCGATCCGCTTCTCGGCCCACTTCCCATCGTCGATCGCGTGGTACGGCTGAACTGAGGCTATGACGCCGAGTTGCGCGTAGCGATCGAAGTCCTTCGGCGCGACGTGCTGCGAGTGCTCGATGCGCGGCCGGCGATCGCGCGGGCCGTTCACCCGCGCGACGTCGGCGAACAGGTCGAGCACCATGGAGATGGCCTGGTCGCCGATCGCGTGAATACACAACTGCTCGCCGGCCTTGTCGATGGCCAGCAACCGGGCTCGCATGTCATCGAGCGGCTGCATCTCGTCTGCCAGCAGGCCGCGCATGCCCGGGGCGTCGGCGTACGGCTCGAAGAAGTACGCGGTGGTCGAACCGAGCGACCCGTCGGCAAACCCTTTCGCGCCGGACACTCGGAGGAATGGGGACGGGCGCCTGGCCACCGGCCCCTGGCCGAGCTGTTTCGCCAGCGTCACCTCGGCAGGGACCGCGCGGATCCGGCTCGTCAACTCACCGTTCGCGGCGAGCGCCGCGTACAGGTCCACGTCGTCGGGATCGGGCCCCATGTCCTGCACGCTGGTCACGCCGAGCGACGCCATGTGCGCGAGCGCCAGCTTCAGCGTACGCAGGCGTCGCTCCTTGCTGGCGGGAGGGATCACCTTGAAGACGTAGCCCTGTGCGGCGTCCTTGAGCACACCCGTCGGGTTCCGCGCGGCGTCACGAACCACGAGGCCTCCCGGAGGATCTGGCGTCGCAGCCGTGACACCGGCCAACCGCAGTGCCGCCGAATTCGCCAGCGACATGTGCTCGTCGTAGCGGTTGACGAATACAGGGACGTCGCCAGTGACCGCGTCGATCATCTGTCGGGTCGGCAACGGTGCGCCCGGCCACTGTTGTTCGTCCCAGTTCCCGCCGAGCACCCACTCCCCGGCCGGCAGGGCCTTCGCCCGTTCGCCGATCCGGCGCCCGAACTCCTCCGGCGTGGCCGCGTCCTTGAGATCGACGCTCTCGAGTTGGGCGCCGCCGGTCATCAGGTGGATGTGCGCATCGTTGAACCCCGGCATGACGAAGCGCCCCACGGCATCCACCACCCGCGTGGCGGGGCCGATCAGGCGCTCGACCTCGATCGTGGATCCGACCGCGACGATCCGGCCGCCGCGGATCGCCACGGCCTCGGCCTCGGGCCTGGCCGGATCGACCGTCCAGACGCGCCCGTTGCGGACGACCAGGTCGGCCGGCGCCTCGCTGGATGTCCGTCCACACGACGTCACGGCCGCAGCCGCACACACCATCGACATCGCGCCAGCCATCGCCCACGCCTTTCGAACGACACAGGAAGAGTTCATTTCTGACTCCGTGGCCCCGGTGGTGAGCTGCGCTCACAAGAGCTCCGCGGATTATAATCCCCGCGGAGGTATCGATGAACGGTCGTTCCGCGCTCGCGCCTGTCGTGTGCCTGCTCGCGCTCGTCGTTGCCTGGCCGGTGCTGGCGCAGCCGCAGCCCGTCCGCGCGCGAGACGGGATGGTGGTGTCGCAGAACGAGATTGCGTCGCAGATTGGGGCGCAGGTGCTCCGTGACGGTGGGACGGCGATCGACGCGGCGGTGGCCGTCGGGTTCGCGCTGGCCGTGACGCACCCGACAGCCGGCAACATCGGTGGTGGCGGGTTCATCGTGTTCCGCCCGGCGGCTGGCCCCCCCGACGCGTACGATTTTCGCGAGATGGCCCCGGCCCGGGCGACGCCCACGATGTTCCTCGAGAACGGCAAGTACAGCGCGACGCTGCACCACGACAGCTACCTGTCGGTGGGTGTCCCCGGAACGGTCGCGGGACTCCATCTCGCGTGGAAGGATCACGGCAAGCTGCCGTGGAAGCGCCTCGTGGACCCGGCGGTGACGCTTGCGCGCGACGGCTTCCGGGTCACCGACGGCCTGGCCCGGTCGCTGCGATCGGTCCTGAAGGAGATGCAGCCGTACCCGGCTTCCGTCGCGCAGTTCTCGAAGGGCGGAGTGCCGTATGAGGCCGGCGACGTCCTGAAGCAGGGAGACCTCGCGCGGACGCTGCAGCGGATTGCGGATCAGGGTCCCTCCGGGTTCTATGAGGGCGAAACGGCTGGACTCATCGAGCGCGACATGGCCGCCCATGGAGGGCTCATCACCCGCGACGATCTGAAGGCGTACCAGCCGAGGAAGCGAATACCGCTCTCCGGCACCTACCGCGGCTACGACATCCTGTCGATGCCACCCATCAGTTCCGGCGGCACGGGTCTCATCGAGCAGCTGAACATCCTCGAGGGGTTCGACCTGAAGTCCGCTGGCTTCCGCTCAGCAGAGAGCGTGCATCTGATGGCCGAGGGCATGCGCCGTTCGTACGCCGACCGCGCGCGCTACCTTGGCGATCCGGACTTCAATCCCCGAATGCCCGTGACCGCGCTGCTGTCGAAAGAGCACGGCGCCGAGCTGCGGCGCACGATCTCGCGCGGCCACGCGTCGAAGTCGACGCCCACGAGCTTCGAATGGCCGGCCGAGAGCGACGAGACGACGCATCTGTCCATCGTGGACGCGCAGCGCAACGCCGTCTCGCTGACCTACACGCTCGAAGCCGGCTATGGCTCGAAGATCGTCGTGGAAGGCGCCGGATTCCTGCTGAACAACGAGATGGGCGATTTCAACGCCGGACCCGGCCTGACGACGGCGGACGGCCTCATCGGCACCGATCCGAACCTCGCGGCCCCGCGCAAGCGCATGCTGTCCAGCATGACGCCCACCATCGTGTCGAAGGACGGTCGGTTGTTCATGGTGACCGGCAGCCCCGGCGGCCGCACGATCATCAACACCGTGCTGCACACGGTCGTCAACGTGATTGACTACGGCATGAACGCGCAGGAGGCCGTCGATGCCCCGCGCTTCCACCATCAGTGGCTCCCCGATCGGATCGTGTACGAACGGTGGGGCCTGTCACCTGACACGGTGAAGCTGCTGCAGAACATGGGGCACACACTCGCGCCCACGACGGTTCAGGGTGTCGCCGAGGTGATCGTGGTCAACAAGGACGGCGTCCTGGAGGGAGCCTCGGACCGCCGCGCCTCGGACGGCGCCGCCGTGGGTGTGCAGAAATAGTCGACCACCAAGGCTCCCGAGGCCACCGACGTTTCCCGCATGGTCGTCGCGCCGCGTTCGCTGTGTCTCGGTGGCAGCCGTCCCTTGTCGTTCACGTCGTGACCTTCGTGATTCGCCGTTCAGTGTCGCCGGTAGCGGCGCAGTTCCGGCGTGAGACCCGCGATCCATCCGGTGGCCAGCAGTGAACCAATCCCGCCGGACACGACCGACACGACGGGTCCCCACCAGTTCGCCACCAGGCCGGCCTCGAGTTCGCCCAGCTGCGGACCGCCCATGAAGAACACCATGTTGACGCCGGTCATCCGGCCGCGCAGGTGATCGGGCGTCTCGAGCTGGCGCGCGAGGTTGCGGAGGACCATGCTGACGGTGTCGGCCGCACCGGTCACTGCAAGGCACGCGAAGGTGAGCCAGAAGCTGCGCGACAGACCGAAGACCACCGTCGCCGCGCCGTAGACGACCACGGCCCACAGCAGCGTCTCGCCCCGCCGATCGATCGCGTCCACGAGTCGCACCATGACCAGACCGGTCACGAGCGCGCCCACGGCCGGGGCGGCGTAGAGCAACCCGTAGCCATGCGCGCCGACCTGGAGCACGTCCTGCGCGAAGATCGGCAACAGGGCGGTGGCCGACGAGAAGAACGTCGCGAAGAAATCCAGGAGCATCGTCGATCGAATCATCGGCGACGAGAAGACGAAGCGCAGCCCGTCGAGAGCCGCGCGCAGACTGATGTCGCTCGTGCCCGCGCCAGTCGTCGACCGCACGTCGCGCATCATGACCAGGCCGACGATCACCGCGACGAACGATGCGGCGTTCAGCGCATAGGCCCACCCGACACCGAGCGCGCCGATTGCAAGGCCGGCCAGCGACGGTCCCGTGACGGAGGCCGCCTGGAACACGATCGTGTTGAGACTGAGCGCGTTCGGCAGATCCTCGCGGGGTACCAGGTTCGGTACGAGCGCCTGCCGGGCCGGCGCGTCGAAGGCGGCAGCCGCGGACGTCAGCGCCGCCAGCACGTAGATGGGCCACGGCGTCGACAGCCCCCTGAACGTCAGCCACGCCAACGTCGCCGCGAAGAGCGCCATGGTCGTCTGGGTGATGATCATGAGCCGGCGCCGGTCGAGCACATCGGCCACCACGCCGCTGAAGAGGGAGAGTACGATCACCGGAAGGATGCGGACCAGGCCCACGAGGCCAAGCGCGATCCCCTTGTGCTCCGGGCGGACCAGCAGCGACACGTGCCAGAGCAGCGCGGCCGTCTGCATCATCGTGCCGGAGACGGAAATCAACTGGCCGGTCCAGAGCAGCCGGAAGTTGCGGTGGCGGAGGGCATACGCGGAGGAGCGAGGCGGTGTCACGGGTCGATTGGTCCGACGGGCATCAGAGACCCTGCATCACCAGATCGAGAATCTCGGCCTCCACCTGGCCGTTCACGATCCTCAGCCGGGCGACGCTTGGCTGATGGTGAAACCGCCGGGGCCCCGCGGCTCCAGGATTCACGACGACGCGCGGTCCAGCCCGGTGGATGAGCGGACGATGCGTGTGGCCAAAGACGATGACGTCCGCCGTGTACCGCTCGAGAAGCCTGGCCGGCGTCGGGCTGCCCAATTCGTGGCCGTGGCTCACGTGGATGGTCACACCCCCCATCGTCTCGGAGAAGTGCGCCGAGAGCCCAGGATCGCCCGGCATGTCCGTATTGCCGTAGACCGCCTGCACCGGCGCGATCTTCGAGAGGATCGAGATGACCTCACGGCCGCCCACATCGCCGGCGTGGAAGATCACCTCGACCCCGTCCAGCGCGAGAAAGCACTCGGGGCGGACCAGGCCGTGCGTGTCGGAGATCAGGCCAATCGCGTGGATGGCGGCCATCCGCGTCCTTTCCGCTACTTCTTGACGGCTCCGGGCGCAGGCGCCGCTGGCTTCGCCACGAGTTCGATGTCCACGGTGATCGCCACCTCGTCACCGACCACGACGCCGCCAGTCTCGAGAGCGGCGTTGAAGGATACGCCGAAGTCCTTCCGATTGATCGTGGTCGATGCCGAGGCCCCAACGCGCTGGACGCCCATGGGGTCCTTGACGGGCGGTGTGGGTCCTTCGACGGCGAAGACGACCGGCTTGGTGACGCCGCGAATGGTCAGGTTTCCCGCCATGCGCAGCTTCCCCGGCCCGGCGGGCTCGATCTTCGTCGACTTGAACGTCAACGTCGGGTACTTCTCCACGTCGAAGAAGTCGGCGCTCTTCAGGTGCGCGTCGCGGCGCGGTTCGCGCGTGCTGATGGAGGCGGCGTCGATCGTGACATCGACGACGGCCGTCGAGAAGTCCTTGCCGTCCCACTGAACCGTGCCCGTGGTCTTGGTGAACTCGCCACGAACGTTCGACACCATCATGTGGCGAACCGAGAACTGCGCGGCGGTGTGCGGGGTGTCGACCTGCCAGGTCATCGGTTGCTGGGCCAGGACGGGGGCGGTGGTCAGGGCCAGCACGGCCAGTGTCTGCACGAATCTGCGGATCATCGTCTGCTCCTTGGTGCGCGTGTCGTCGAACGGATGTGCGGGACGAGGGCGGAAACCATCGCGCCGCGCGTCCAAGTCGATCATCTGCGCACGAACATGATCACTATACGTGTGATAACACCTATTGTCAACAACCCCGGCGTGCCGGCTCGAGCCGCGTGCTTCGCGACCGGTCCGCCGGCACCGACATCCCAGACTGCGCGAGGAGCCATGCGAGCGCGACCTGCGGCGGTGCCACGCCCCGTGCGGCGGTCAGTTCCACGACGCGATCGGCCACCTGGAAATCGGCGTCGCTGTCGTAGAGATTCTGGCTGACGCAAGGCGACAGATCCGTCAGAACGCCGGCGCCGGTTCGGACCACAGGCCCGCCCTCTCACTACGCGGCGACGGTCAGCGCGTAGACCGCCACGAGCGCACCCTCCGGATCCCGGACAACCGCGAACCGGCCGCGGCCCGGTACGTCGCCGGGGGGCGTCACGATGGCTCCGCCCAGACTCTCGACCTCGGCGGCCGTCTCCTCCGCGTTCACCACCTCCACGTACGGGAGCCAACATGCGTGGTCTGCGCGCGGCGTTGGCTGCATCATGCCTGCCACATCGCGGTCGCCGCTGCTGAAGATCCAGTACTGCCCATGCTCGCCCAGGTTCCGCTCGACTGCGGTCCAGCCGAACACGTCCGGGTAGAAGCGGAGAGCGTCGTGAGGGTCGGTGCTCAGCAGTTCGCACCAGCAGAAGTGACCTGGCCCCGAGACGTCGGGCGAAGCAGCCGCAGCGTCGGGCGCTCGCACGAGACCGAACCACGCACCCTGCGGGTCGGCGACAACAGCCGCCCGGCCGATACCCGCCGTCTCGGCCGGCGCGGCCACGACCGTTCCACCGGCGCGTCGAACCAACTCCAGCGCGTCGTCGAGATCCCGAACCGCCGCGTACGACAACCACCGAGCGGCCGACTCGACGTCCCCGGCGGGCGGCAGCAGAAGGGCCACATCGCCGCTGCCCGACCGAAAGGTGCCGGCACCATCGGCACCCAGATCGAATCCGTGTACGGTCCAGCCGAAGAGGCTTCCGTAGAAGGCGTGGGCGCCTGCGCGCCTGCTTGTGGCAAGGCTGTGCCACATGAAACGCCCGACAGGGCAACGAGACGTGTCGGCCACGGTGTTCCTCCTGGTCGGCACCAACGCAGGGATCGAGCAGTTCTATGTCGGCGGATCGTCCCTACGGCAGACAGGCAATCGCGTCGATCTCGACCCGGAGACCCGGGTGCGGCAGCGCCGCCACGGCCACGGTGGTTCGAGCCGGCCGGTGGTCGCCGAACACGCGGGCGTACACGGCGTTCATCGCCGCAAAGTCACGCATGTCCACGAGGAACACTCCGCAGCGCAGTACGTGCGACAGGTCGGTGCCGGCCGCTTCGAGAATTGCCCGGATGTTGCGGAAGACCTGCTCGGTCTGCGTTTCCACGTCGAGCCCGGCGAGTGCGCCGGTGGCGGGATCGGTGGCCCCCTGGCCAGACACGAAGACGAGGCGCTCGAACGCCACGGCCGGCGAGTAGGGCCCGACCGGCTTCGGCAGGCGGTCGGCCAGCACGGGGCGAGGCGAGGACGCGGCGGACATAGATGCTCCGAGGGGTTGGAAGAGATGAGCACTGGAAACGACGAAGGTCGAACGAAGAACCCAGCCGGATTCTCCGTTCGACGTCCCTCGTCGAGACCGATCCAAACGCGCGTTCAGCGGTTCGAGGCGAAGCTTCGCTAGAACCCCACTGTCAGCGACACGCCAAGCAGGTGGGCCTTGAAGCTGAACGTACCGTTGTTGTCCGCAGCCGTCGGCACCGCACCCTTGCCGGCCGTCGTCCGGCCTGCACGGTCCGGCTGGCCGAGGTACAGGTAGCCCACGTCGAACCGCGCACGCTTCGAGATCTGCGAGCCGAAGCCGACGGAGAACTCGCGCCGCGACCCTTCCGGCAGGTTCGGCGTCACGGTCTGATCCGGTGCGGCCCCGCCGTGAAGGTCGATGCCCGCGCGCAGCACGTTCTTCTTGCCCACGAGAATCTCGGTGCCGATGCGAACGCCGTGCGTGTCCTCGTAGCTCTCGAGGACCCCGCTCTTCAGATAGTCACCGTTGACCGGGAGCGTATCGAACGCGCGCCACCGGGTGAACTGGTAGTCGAGGAACAGCTTGGCCGTCGGCGTCACCTTGAACGCCACGCCTGCCACGAACTGGGCCGGCAGCGGAAGCGTCGTCGTCGCGTTCTGGTTGCTCAGCTTCCCGCCCGCCGCAAACTGGCCCTTGACCAGCGCGTCCAGCGGCGTGCCTGCCGGCGCGACGCCGGGGATCGACACCGGCAGCTTGTACTGCGTCCCGTCGGGCTTGACCGCCGAGATCTGCGTCGTGGTGATGGTCCCGTTGGTGACGTCGACCTTCTGCGGCGCGAGGAACCGCATGCCGATCGAGACCTTCTCGCTGGCCTTCATCAGCAGGCCCAGGTGGTAGCCGGCGTGCCACGCGTTTCCCTTGAGCTGGACATCCGCGAAATCGGTGCCCGCCCGGACGCCGAGCGCGGCGAACGTGCCGGCGCCAAACGCCTGCGTCGAGAGGTCCAGACGCTGACGGAGTTCGACGTTCAGGTACGAGAGGTCGATCCCGCCGCCCACAGACACATTCTCACTGAGCTTCACCGAGATGGTGGGCTGCAAGTAGACGCCCTGCACCACGCTCTTGTATCCGAGGAACCGGCCCTGTGACGACTCGGGCCAATCCGTCGTCAACCCGTACGGCGCGAACACCCCGAGGCCGACGGCGAACTTCTTGGCAAACGGCTTCGAGAAGTAGATGTTGGGCACCGGGTACCAGTGGTTGTTCAATGTGCTCACGGTGCCGTTCAGGGAGCCCCCGGACGAGTCCGTGAAAGTGCCGCGCGGGCCGATCAAGACGCCGCCGAGCGTGATCTGCGTCGCCTGCATCGACAGCGCCGCCGGATTGAAGAACGCGCCGGACCCGTCGGCACACGGATCGGCGACGCCCGCGCCGCTGCGCCCCATCATGCAGGCTCCCTGCTCGTACACCCCGTAGCCCTGCGCATACGCCGTGCCGCCGCCGACCAGCGCGCCCAGCAGGATGCCAAGCGCCACAATCGCTGAAACTCGGTACATCGGTACACTTCCTCCAATGCGGGGGCCACGCCTCATCTGAGCCAGTCAGAACAACTCTCCAGAACGCCCGGGAAAGGCTAGCATAGACCGGCAGAGCCCGAAAAGGGTTTCTGTGCGGGGGGCTGCCTCCCGTTTTGGTGCCATAATCTCCCGGGAAGGCACACCCGCCATCTGGATCGATGTCATGCACTCGCACACCCTGATTCCCGCCGCCGTCGTTCTCGCCGCGCTTGCCGTACTCCCGGCCTGTGCGGGTGACCGACAGGCGGGGAGCCCGGGCAAGCGGTTGGTCATCGCGGTCGTCCCCAAGGGCAGCGCGCACCAGCATTGGAAGGGCGTGCGGGCGGGCGCCCTCGCCGCGAGCCGAGAGATCGGTGTCGAGGTGATCTGGCAGGCCCCTGGGAAGGAAGACAGCAGCGAGGAGCAGATTCAGGTGGTGGACAGCCTCAGGAGCCGCGGCGTGTCAGGTATCCTGCTCGCCCCGCTCGATGAACGCGCGCTGCGCGCCCCGGTCGCCAACGCGGTCCACGCCGGCATCCCGGTCGCCTTGTTCGACTCCGGGCTCGACAGCCAGGACTACGTCAGCCTCATCGAGACCAACAACTACCAGGCCGGTCGGCTCGCCGGAGAACACCTCGCGCGGCTCCTCGACGGCAGGGGGCCGATCATGCTGCTGCGTGTGCGGGAGGGGTCGGCCAGCACGACGCAGCGCGAACAGGGATTCCTCGACGCGGTGGGGGCCTTCCCGGGCCTGCAGATCGTCAGTTCCAACCAGTATGCTGGCGCGACGACCGACGGCGCGTACACCGCCAGCCGCAACCTGTTGACGGTGCTGCGGGCGGGCGACGGGGGCGTGGCGGGCGTGTTCTGCGCGAACGAATCGGGCACGAGTGGGATGCTGCGTGCGCTGCAGGAGGCGAAGCTTGCCGGCCGGATCCGCTTCGTCGGGTTCGACGTCTCGGACGTGCACCTGCAGGGCCTGCGCGCCGGGCAGATCGACGCGCTCGTCGTGCAGGACCCCTTCCGGATGGGCTACTTGGGCGTCCGGATCCTCGCCCGCGCCATCGGTGGCGAGAAGGTCGAGAAACACGTGGACACCGGCGTCACCCTGGTCACCAGAGAGAACGTGGATCTCCCGGAACTCCAGCAGCGGCTCCACCCGGGAAGGTGACGACGGCAGCCAGGAGTCAGGAGCCAGCGTTCAGAAGGCCCGTGCGCCGGGACCCTTCAACGCTCGCCCGGGCCGTTCGGTCGTGATCTTCCCGTCAGTCACCACCGCGCGCCCGTTCACCAGGACGTGCCGCACACCCACCGAGTAGTGCATCGGGTCCTCGAACGTCGACACATCCCGGATCGCGGCGGGGTCGAAGATCGTGATGTCGGCCGCCATGCCCGGGCGAAGGATGCCGCGATCGTTCAGGTGCACGCGCGTGGCCGGCTGTGAAGTCATCTTGCGGACCGCTTCCTCGAGCCGGAGCACCTTCTCGTCGCGCACGTACTTGCCGAGGATCCGGGCGAATGTGCCGAATGCGCGCGGATGCGACCTCGACTCGGCCATCGGCCCGTCCTCTGCCTTCGCGCCGGAGTCGGTGTCGACGCTGACCAGCGGATGCCGGAGCGCCGCCACCACATCGTCCTCCCGCATGATCGATGTGACGACAGCCGTATTCCCCCGGTCGGCGATGACGAGATCGATCACGGCATCCCGCGGATCCGTGCCCATCTGCCGGGCAATCTGGGTCAGCGTCATGCCTTCGTACTTCCGAAGTGAAGGGTCGAGCACCGACGACACCATCACGCCGTCACCGCCACCCGATCCGTACCACTGGTTCTCCCAGCCCACCGCGTTCTCGTCGTCCATTTCCTTCTTGATTCGCTCGCGATCGGCCGGATTCTTGAGCCGGGACAACGTCTTCTCGAGACCACCCTCACGCGCCCACATCGGCAGGCACGAGTCGAGGCCGTTCGAGGCGCGCGTGTAGGGATACTGGTTGGCGGTGATGTCGAGGCCGCGCGCGCGGGCCGCCTCGATCCGCGCCAGCACCTGCGGCATCTTGCCCCAGTTCGCCTTGTAGGCCGTCTTCAGGTGCCAAATCTCGGCTGGGATCTTCGCGCGCTCCGCGATGGCGCACGTTTCATCGATCGCGTCGAAGATGCCGGCGCTCTCCGATCGAAGGTGCGTGAAGTAGACGCCCCCGTAGCGCGCGGCGACGCTGGCGAGCGCCACCAGTTCGTCGGTCGAGGCGTAGCGGTCGGGCATGTACTGCAGCGACGAACTCACGCCGAGCGCGCCGTCCTCCATCGCCTGGGCGACCAGCTTCTGCATCTGATCGAGTTCCGCGGGCGTCGCCGGTCGATTGTCCTTGCCGACGACATACGCGCGCAGGCCGCCTGCCCCGACGAACGTCGCGATGTTGATGGCCGGATGCGTGCGCTCGTTCAAGCGTTTGAAATACTCACCGAGCGTCCGCCAGTCCCACGCGACGTTGAAGTGCTTGAAGCCGTCGGCCTGATCCTCGAATAGCCGATCGTTGATCGGCGCAATCGACGTCCCCTCCCCCGTCACCTCCGTCGTCACGCCCTGGAGGATCTTGCTGGCTGCCCGGTTGTCCACGAGCACGTTGAACTCGGACTGCCCGAGCAGATCGATGAAGCCGGGAGCGACGACGAGGCCGGATGCGTCGATGCGCTTCGCGGTGGACGCCTGCGTCAGATCGCCAATCGCCGCGATTCGGTCGCCGCGGACGCCGACGTCGCCGAGATACCACGACGCGCCGGTGCCGTCGACGATGCGCCCGCCGGTGATGATCGCGTCGAAAGCCTGCACGCGCGGCGCCCGTGCCGTCAGGACCACGGCCAGGCCGGCGGTCAGGATTGCGGTCAGGCTCAGGCAGAGAACCGAGGAGAGTCGGAGCTGTGGAGACATGAGGGGGATTTTATAGCAGCGGCGACGAGTTCAGTGAGTGACCGTACCGGCGAGCGTGCGGTAGGCGTCGCAGACGCTCGCGAAGGCGCGGGCGAGGCGGGCGCGTTCCTGGTCGCCGGACCCGGGGTGGCGATCCGGGTGAAACTTGCGGGCAAGAGCCCTAAACGCGCTCTTGACCTCGGCGTCCGTGAAATCGGCGTGGAGCGACTGAGCTCCCATCCCGCGGAGGCAGTCGAGCGCCTGCTGCTCGGTGGCTGAAAGGTGCCGAACTGGCCGTCTGGGCGGTTGTGGCGGCTCGTATGCCGGAAACCAGGTCGGCCTACCCGGCTGAGAAGACAACCGGCCTGCGTCTGCGGTGAAACCGCTGAGGAAATCACCGAACAGGAACACCGGTTGCGGGCTCGGGCGCCATGATGCTGAGGGGGCGTTGGTGGTCCTTGGCGAAGACCAGGCGAAGCTGTCGTCATTCAGCTTCTCGTCGAGGATCCGTCCGAAGGTCACTCCAGCCCGCATGCCCTCCCAATCGGCCCTGCGGGTCCGAGCTTGAGCCGCGCATCGGCGTGATACCCTGTTCGCGAAAACCGTCGTGCTGGTTTGCATCGGTCATCCTCGTGACGACGGTGCCAGCTTCAGGAGGCGTGTGGTGGCAGGTCTCAACCTGGGCGTCGCCCGGTTCATCGGCAACCTCTTCGGCCGTCCGGCGTCGAGGCCAGCGCCCCCTCGGGAAAAGCCCAAAGGGTGGCTCAGCGAAGAAGAGGATAGCCTCGTACCGCCGCGTTCGGTCTGGATCGGCCCCGACGACCCGATCAGCCACTACTACCGGTGGGTCTGGGAGTATCTGGCTTATCTTACGCTCGTCGCCGAACTGGGGCGGCAGGAATCGGTGCTGGAGTTGGGGTGCGGACATGGGCGAACGAGCCGGGGGCTACTGTGCTACCTGCGAGCGCCCGGCAGCTACGCGGGCCTCGACGTCGATCGTGTCCGTGTCGAGGACGCCAAGGCGCGAATCGAGGCGCGCTGGCCGAATTTCCGGTACGTCTGGGCCGATGTCCGGAGCTCGAACTACAACCCCTCGGGGGCGGTGAACGCGGCCAATTACCGGTTTCCGTTCGACGACGCGGCCTTCGACGTCCTGTACGCGGCGTCGCTGTTCACGCACCTCCTGCCTGCCGAAACCGCGAATTACCTGCGCGAGAGCCGGCGCGTGATGAAACCGGGGGGGCGCTGTCTGTTCAGCGTGTTCCTGCTGGACCACTATCGCGGCCCGAAGACGACGATCTCGCCCATGTACGAGTTCGAGCACAGGCTCGAAGGACATCCCGGCGTCGCGACGCGCGATCCGAGATTCCCGGATGCCGCGGTCGCCTACAACCTCGAGACGTTGACGCGCATGGCTGATTCGGCTGGACTTCGCGTCGACCGCGTGCTGCCGGGTCTCTGGAGCGAGAGTCCGGGCATCGCGGTGAACGAACAGGATATGGTGCTGCTGCGGGCGAGGGACTAGCAGCGCACGGGCGAGACGCCCGTGCCACTCGCCATCCACGGCCATCTCTCGACCCGAGTGGGAGTCCTGCCAGACACGTCGAAGGGACTCAAATCCATCACCGCCATGCACGGGCCATCTCTCGACCCGAGTGGGACAGGCGTCTCGCCTGTCCGGGCCGCGCTCGCCTACCGCCTCCCGCCCACCACCGCGCGGAGTGCGCGCAGACGGATGTCCAGCTCTTCGGGCGTCATCGAGGCGTATTTTGGCGGCAGCAGTCGCCGGCTCGATGCCTCGAATACTGCCAGTAGTTCCATATAGTCGAGCAATTCCTGGTCCCGGCTCGGGAAATAGTCGGCCGCCGCGCGCGCGAGGTGGTCGGCCGTCACCTCCGCGTCCCCGCCCGCCTCCCGCGCGGCATCGTCGTTCGCCATGAGGATGACGGCTTCGACGTCCGCGTTGCTGTAGCCGACGAGTTTCTGGGAGAACTGCGCGCGGATCGGCGCGAGGTCCACCGAGGTCGTGATCTTGTTCTTCCGGAGGAGCGCGCGCGCCACCTGCTCGACTTCCTCCGCGGTCTGCGAGTAGAGGAACGGAATCTTCCGGTCGAGGCGGCCTGCACGCTTCAGATCGACGTCGAGCTTGTCGGGCCGGTTCGTCATCACGAGGAACAGGATGCGCCCCCGGTTCGACGTGTCCGACATGAACTCCTTGATCCTCGCGATGACACGCGACGAGGTGCCGCCATCGCCGTCGCCGTCCGTGTTGCCGAACGCGCGGTCCCCCTCGTCGATGATGACGACCACCTGGCCGATCGCTTTGATGACGGTCAGGATCTTCTCGAGGTTGCCCTCGGTCGCCCCCACCCACTTCGACCGGAAGTTCTTCAGCTTGATCGTCGTCAGGCCGCATTCCTTCGCAAACGCCTCGGCCACGAAGGTCTTGCCGGTGCCCATCGGACCGGTGAAGAGGATGCCCATCGGCACGCGGCTGGTGCGACCCTCGCGGATGTTGTCGGCAAGGACGAGGAGGTCCTTCTTCACCTCCTCCATGCCGCCCACGACCTCGAAGCCGTGCTCGGGCTCGACGAACTCGACGAGGCTGAAGCACTCACGCTCGAGGATCTCCCGCTTGCGGCGGGCAATCAGGCGGTCGGCCTCCTGGCGGGCAACGTCGGCTACCGACGCGGGTGAAGGCCCGGCCGGCCCGGGCGAGAGGATCGACGCCAGTTGAATCGCCTTGAGTCCGGCCGTTGTTTCCGCGTAACGGTCCACGTCCTTGTCGCTCAGTCTCGCGTCGGCCAGGCGTGCGGCTGCGCGCCGCGTCTCAAGGTCCGGCATCGGGATCTCGAGGACGCCGACCTTGGGATTGGAGATGATCTTCGGCGAGAGCTCGCTGAGGTTCTCGGTCACGAGCAGCACGACGTTGTCGCCCTTGTCGATTTCTGGCAGGAACGACCACCGCTGCAACGTGATGACCGCGCCGCGATCGCCATCGGCCTGGAACGCCGGGTCGCCGGCCGGTGCGATGGCCTCCGCGTACTCGAGGATCACCGCGACCTTCGACCCGCCAATCAGGACCCGCTCGAGCGCGGCCAGGGCTCTCGGTTTCTCGGTGGCGGTCAGCGCCTCGTCCAGCGCGCCGACACCCGGCTCCCGCCTGGCGAACCGAATGCCGGTCGCGAGGTTGTACACCGCGATCGTCTGACGCGTCTCCTTCAGCAGGACGTCGGTGAGGAAGTCGGTCAGCGTGAGCATCCGCTGTTCGTGCACCACGGCGTCGAACACGTTGCCGTGGAGGACGAACATCGACGCTTCGCCGCGCAGGTATCGGCGCCGCAGGTCCTCGGCCCAGGACGGGAGGAGACGCGTATCGCTCATGGCGGATCCCTAGAGAGTGCCCAGTACGGCCTCGGTCTCGAGGGCCGTCTGGCGAATCGACTCGACGCCGTCGAGGAGCTCGTTGAGCTGCCCCGAGAGCTGTTGGGGTGACTGCATCGTGACGATCTGGTCGGCAATGAGCTGGAAGGAATTCTCGATTAGATCGAGCTGCCCGCGCGCCACCTCGAGGTAGCGGCGGATTTCCTGCATCTTCTCGAGGCGCTTCAGGATGATGGCCAGGTTCTTCTTCGCGAGGTCGATGGTCGGCTCGCCGTCCTTCGCGAGCTTGATGTCCCGCTCGAGCCGCGAGCGGTCGGCGTCGAGCGAGACGACGTCCACCGACTGCAGGTACGACTCGTAGCGAGCGGAGGTGACCGCCATCTCGATGAACGCCTCCACGAGCTTGTCGGTCTTCTTCAACTCGGCGCGCAGCAGATCGCCCGTCAACGACGGGTTTTGCGCGGCCAATCGCTGGATCTCGGCTTGGCGGTAGGTCAGGTCCTCGACGCGCGTTCGTTCGCGTTCGCCGAGGCCCTGCACGCGCAGGGCGCGCTCGCGGTCCTCCGCGTCCCGCCTGAGTTGCTCGAACTTCGGGTCCCAGACGAACCGCTTGAGGAGCACCGAGTCGGCATTCACCAGCCAGATCGTCTCGAGGCCGAGGGTGGCGAGCGCCAGAATCGGGTTGACGGTCAGGACTGCCGCCCCCAGTCCGCCGACGAGCAGCGACAGGTTGAACGGGTTGACGAACGCCCACTTGTGGTAGGTCGGCTTGTCGGGCACGGCTGCCGGTGCCGGGGACGCGGGAGTCGCGGACACCGCCGCCGGCCGCCGGGCAGACGAAGGAATGGGCGGCGGATTCACACGCGATGCGGACGGCTTCGGCCGGTCGGGCGTCGGCATGGGCTCATTCTATGCGGGCTCGGTCGCCGGAGCGTAGAGCATCTCGAGGAGTTTCTTCTCCACGGCCCGGAACTCGTTCGACGACTTCAGGGCGATGTCCCGCACCTGGAAGAAGGGCACGTCCACGCGGTGCAGGATGCGCGCTGGCCGCGGAGAGAGCACGTAGACGGTGTCGGCCAGGTAGACGGCCTCCGACACGTCGTGGGTCACGAACAGGATCGTGTTGTCCTCGGTCCGCGAGACGTCGAGCAGCAGCCCCTGCATCTCCCACCGCGTGTAGGGATCGAGCGCGCCGAACGGCTCATCCATCAGGACGACGCGCGGCTTGTTGATGAGCGTTCGCGCGATCGCCACGCGCTGCTTCATCCCGCCCGACAGGTCCTTCGGGTAGCGGTCGGCGAACTCCTCCAGGCCGACCGCCTTCAGGTAGTGCGTGGACTGCCCGCGACGCTCGGCGCGCGGCACGCCCTGGAGCCGCAGGCCGTACTCGACGTTCTCACGCACGGTCAGCCAGCCGAACGAGGTGTACGCCTGGAACACCATGCCGCGGTCGCGCCCAACCTCGTCGACCCTCTTGCCTTCCAGTTGCACCTCGCCCGAAGTCGGCGCCAGCAGGCCGGCCACGGCCTTCAGGATCGTGGACTTGCCGCAGCCCGAAGGCCCAAGGAACACGACAATCTCGCCGCAGCCCGGCTTGTCGTGCACGTCGAGCGAGACGTCGCGCACGGCCTCGGTGCGGCGTCCTCCCCGATCGATGTAGGTGATGCACAGCTTGTCGAGACGGAGCTTCACGGCCAATTCGCTCATGCGGCCTTCTCCCGCCAGCGGAACAAGATGCTGGCACCGGCGCGAATCAGGCCGTCGGTGGCGAGGCCGATGCCGCCAATCACCAGCAGGCCGGCAAACGACCAGGATGCCTTCTGGTGGGTCCGCGCCAACTCGACCATGTAGCCCAGGCCGTGTTCGGGATTGACCGCTTCGGCGAGGATCACGTAGGTCCACGAGATCGCGTTCATCACCCGGAACGAGTCGAAGATCTCCGGCAGCGCCGCCGGCAGCAGCACCGTTCGCACCGCCTGCCACTTCGTCGCGCCGAGCGTCAGCGCCGTCTGGACCAGTTCCTCCGGCACCGCGCGGATTGCCGTGACCACGACGGGGAGGAGGTAGACGAAGACGCCCAGGAACAGGAAGGCGACCTTCTGGGACTCGTAGATCCCGAACCAGAGGATCAGCAGTGGAATGAACGCGGAGATCGGCATGTAGCGCAGCGGCGCCATGATGGGCTCGAAGATCCGATTGACCGGCTCGAACGCGCCCATCAGGATGCCGAGCGGCAGCGCCAGCGCGGACGCCAGCGCGAATGCGACCAGGATGCGCCTGGTCGACACCCAGATCGCCTGCCCGAGGTCGTACTGCAGGAACAGTTGCAGCGTCCCGCGCACGACCTCGCTCGGCGAGGGTAGGAAGTCAGCCGGGGCCAGTTGGCCGTACGAGATGACGCACCAGGCTCCGAGCACCAGGGTCGGTGCCACGAAGCCCAGGACGACCGCCAGCGGCCGCGGCAACGGTGCGCGGAGGGAGAACAAGTCGGAACGCTTCATCAGGACTCAGCATCCAGGAGCCAGGAGCCAGGAGTCAGGAGGCGCCCCTCCATCCCGACTCCTGAATCCTGCGTTCTTCGTGATCACTGCGAGGCCAGCACCACCTTGATGTCGGTGCGGCGGTTCAACTGGCGTCCGGTCTCGGTCGCGTTCGGAGCCACCGGGTTCGCCGAGCCGTGGCCGATCGTCTGGAAGCGGGTCGCCTGGATGTTCGGGAAATTCTTGAGCACGTAGTTCTTCACCGCCAACGCCCGCCGCTCGGACAGCGTCATGTTGGCCGTCGGCGACCCGGTCGAGTCGGTGTTCCCTTCGACTCGCAGGTACGTATTCCCGAACGACGTCATCGTCTCGCCCAGCGCGTCGAGTACGAAGTACGACCCCGCCATGATCTCGTCCGATCCCGGCGTGAAGTGGACCTGGATCTCCTTGTTGATGATCGCGCGGTCCTGCGGTGACGCCGGCTTGGCGGCCAGTTTCGGCTCCTCGACCTTCTGGCCGGGATACATCACGGCCAGTGACGAGATGAACCTCGTGTCTGCCCAGTCCCTGCCGGATACCGGCCGCGTCACCAGGCCCTTCTTCCGCCAGATCACGAAGGCCGTGTCGAACAGCGTGTCGTAGTGGGCCTTGCCGCCCGTGAGGCCGTAGAATTGCGCGTTGTCCGCGTACGGCGTCAGCTTGAGACCCGACAACATGCCGGAGACCGTGTCGTTGTCGAGCTTCAGCGCGCGGCCGACGAGCGCGTACGACGAGGCGGGGTCGCGCTTGATCGCCTCGATGCCCTCGAACCATCCCTGGACGAAATCACGCACCGTCCCCGGCGCCTGGTCGATGAGCTGCTGGCGTGCGACCAGCGTGTCGGCGATGATGTTGGTTGCCGCGGTCGTCGACACGAGGACATGCGCCTCGTCGCCACGAGCCGTCACTGCCGCCGACAGATCCGGCTCCCACGTCACCGCCGCGTCCACCTGCCGGGCCTTGAACATCGCGGCTGCGGCCGGCGCGTCCTGCGTGAAGATGATGTTCTTCTCCACGACGTTGCGGTCCTCGGACGACAGGCCGGACTGCGCCAGCAGGTACAGCAGCAGGAAGTGCGACGGCGTGAACTGCGTGCACGCCACCTTCCGCCCCTTCAGATCCTCGATCGATTTCAGGGTCGCGAGCGAGACGATGCCGTCACCGCCGCGCGACCAGTCCTGCATGATGACCGACTTGGCCTTCTGCCCCTGCTCCTCGAGAATCGACGCCTCGCGGGCCCAGTTGTCCACCGTATCCCACATGATGTCGATGTCGCCCTTGCGGAACGCCGCCAGCTTGGCGGCCGGGTCCTCGAGCAGCACGAACTTCACGTCGAGACCGAACTTCTTCTTGTAGGCAGACGCCGGATTGGGGTCCATGCCGCCGTTGAACACGATGCCCGGCGAATGGCCGGCCCACGTGTTGATGCCGACAACCAGCGGACGCGACAGCTTTCCGCCAGTTGCCAGGCTCGTCGCGGTGACGCCCGTCGATCCGATGCCCCGTTCGGGATCGGCCGGTGCGTTCTTGAGCGCGTCGAAGTCGCTCGCCGCCGTCTTGTCCGCCTGCGTGGCCGCCGGTTTGTCGCCCACGGCCCATTGCTTCACGTCGGCACCCTTGTAGTGCCAGAACGCGTACCCGACGACCGCCACCACCACCACCGTGACGAACAACTTCGCAAAAGGCGTGAGTTTCATGGCTCGCTCCTTGTTCCTGGCTCCTGCCTAGAGCGTCTTCTGCCCTGCGGCTGCCTGCGCGGCGGCGCGCTTCGCCTTCATCTCGGCGAGTTGCTGCTTGGCCTGCGCCTCGCCGACCTGAGATCGGACGGCCGCCAGCTTCGAATCGAGCGTGGACTCGGACAGTTCCTTGCCCAGGTTGGCTTCGGCAATGGTGTTCTTGATGTGCTGACGCACGTTGTCGAGCGCCTTGACCTCGGCATCGACCGACAGACCGTCGAGCTGCTCCTGAATCTTGATGCGCGCCTGCGCCGACTGCATCTTGGCGAGCATCGACTCGCGTTCGGCCTGGAGCTTCCGGATCTCGGCCTGGACGCTGACGAGCGACGACTTCGCGCCGTCCGCATCCCGCTGCGCGGTGTCCATCTCCGCCCGCAGGTCGGCAACCTCGGTGGCGAGCTGGTTCTTCTTCTGGAGCAGGATCAGCGCCACATCGTCCTGGTTCGTGTCCATCGCGACGCCAAGTTCGGCGTCGGTCTGCGTCAGTTCCTTGGTGGCCTTCTGGTAGCGCTCGCTCGTATCCTCGCGGCGACGGATGATCGCGGCGGTGGCCGCCTTCAGCCTCGAGTACTTCTCGACCATCGAGTTGATCGCGTTCTCGTAGGCGATCTCCGGATGTTCCTTCTCCACGTCGGAAATCCAGATTGAGAGAAACCCCTTCCAGAGGTTTCCGAGACGCGCAAAGAATCCTGCTCCTGCCACGTCAACCCCCTTGATTGGACGGACACATCGGCGATCAGTAGGTACTACGAAGGCCCGCCGCGGGAGTTCCGAGGCGGACAGCATCCTGCTACGGCGTCTAGGCGGACCCCGGCGACGACGGATCGTGGAGGCGCGGGGAGGCCTGCACCACGCGCGCCACCGCCTCCTGGCCGAAGAACTCCAGAACCCGCTGGATGTCCAGCTTCCTGGCATTGCAGGCGACCGTGACGCCCTGCTGCTGGGTGACCTGCTCCTCCATCCGCGTCTTCAGCTTCTTGATTTCGTCCTCGAATTGCGCGATGCGGTGGTTCGACTCCTCGAGCACGCGCTCGGTGTCGCCGGCATTCTTGCGAATGTAGCCTTCGAGCGCCTGGATCTCGGCAACGCCAGCTTCGATGATGTTGTCGATCGGCACACCGAACGCCTTGAGGGAGGCCTCGACGATCTGTTTCTTGACCGGCACGGGTGTCTCGGCCGGCAGACTGCCAAGCAAGTCCCGGGCCTTGCCGACACGCTCCCGCTCGACCGCGTCGATGCCGGCGGCATCGAACACCTCGTCGAACGCCACGTCACCGCCCTTCGGCGCGGGCGGCTCGTTCTTGAAGAACACTGGCGCCGGCTGTTCGGCGGCTGCGGACGCTATTACGGAGGCGTCGGCGTCAGCGGCGCCCGAGGAGGCCGCCGCCGTGGTCTCGGCCGGCTCGCCGTCCTGCACGATGAACCAGCCGAGGACGGTGGAGCCCCAGTTCTTCTTGTCGGTCATGGGTGAACCTCGCGGCGCGTGCTCAGCGGGAATCGAACCGCCGAATGATAGCACCCCTGGCCCCGGGGCGCTTGTCCGGCGGCGCAGCAACCTTGGGCGGCCATTCAACACGGAGTGCACCGCGACTCCTCTCCGCCGTCCCGCCTACTTGATGTACTGCCCGTACCACGCCAGGATCCGGTTCAGACGGTCCAGCAAGTGCTTCTCCTCACGCAGTCCGTGCCCTTCGCGTGGGTAGACGACGAAGTCGGCGGCGACGCCGTATCGTTTGAGACCCCGATAGAGCTGCTGGCTCTGGCCAATCGGGTCGGTGGTATCGGCCTCCCCTTGAAGAATCAGGCTCGGCGTCCTGGCGTTCTTGATGTAGGTAATCGGCGAGCACTTGATGAAGCCTTCGAGCTTCTCGTACGGCGTCCCGAAGAACCACTCGTCGTACGCCGATCCGTTCTCGGTTCCAAACTCGCTGGCGAGGTCCGACAGTCCCGCACCGATGACCGCCGCCTGGAACCGCGCCGTCTGCGTGATCGCCCATGCCGACATGTAGCCACCGTACGACCAGCCGCCGATGCCGAGGCGCTTCGGGTCGGCGATGCCGCGGGCGATGAGATCGTCCACGCCGGCCATCAGGTCCTTGAAATCGCCGCCGCCCCAGTCGGCGCGGTTCGATTCGACGAAGCGATGACCGTAGCCGACCGAGCCCCGAATGTTCGGGTAGAACACGGCGTAGCCGCGCGCCGCGAGCAACTGTCCCCAGGGCTCGAAGGCGTTGCTCCAGCGGCCGGTCGGACCGCCGTGGATTAGCACGATGAGCGGGAGTTTCACGCCGGCGCCGACGTTGGCCGGCTTCAGGAGGGCGGCTTCGATGTCGAGGCCGTCGAAGCTCCGGTAGCGGTAGAACTCCGGCTCGAGCGGAGCCGGCCGATTCCAGTCGGTGTTCACGCTGGTCAGCACCTCTGGCCGGGCCGTCCCCCTGGCGTGCCAGATTTCGGGCGCATCGACAGCCGTCTCGCCGACGAACCAGATGTCGTCGTCGCGAGCCGCGAAGGCCCCCCGGTTCATCTCGACCGCCGGGGCGGAGGTGACATGGCCCTGTCGATCGACGACGGCGTAACGCGTGCGGAAACCATCGGCGAACAGTACGTTCAGGGATCCGTCCTTCCGCCAGGCGTACCCCATCACCGGCCTGTCGACCGAAAGGGTGACATTCCGGGGCGCCGACACGCCGGCCTCGAGCACATACAGGTCGTGCGCATCAGGACCATCGACGCGCGCACCGACCCACGCGAGCGTCTTCCCGTCTGGAGACAGGCGGACCTGCGCGACGGGCCCCTTCGGCGCGGCCAGCGGCGTCAGCGCGCCGCCGGCGGCAGGGATGGAGAGGATCCGATCGGTGTTCTGGTCCACCTCGGGACGATCGGTCGCCACGACGATCAGTCGCTCGCCGTCCGGAGCCCAGCGCGCATCGCCGATCGCCCACGCCCCGGAGGTCAACTGCGTGACCGCGCGGGACTCCCGCACGATGACCCACAACCGTGCGCGTTTCTCGTCCTTGTCGACGACGCGTGCATCGTCTTTGTCCTTCTCGCGCTTCTCCTCGGCATCGGTGCGGGGTTCCTGCGCGAGGAAGGCCAGTCGCTGGCCGTCTGGAGCCCAATCGAACGCCTGGACACTGTTCTTCCCGCCGGTGAGCTTCGTCGCTTCGCCGCCATCGGCTGGCAGGAGGTGGATCTGCGTGCCACCCTCCCGGTCGGACAGGAAGGCGATCGTCTTCCCGTCGGGCGACCATCGAGGAGAACTGGCGCCTTTCGGCGAGTACGTCATCCGTCGAAGCTGGCGCGACGCCAGTCCGAGCATCCAGATGTCCCGCGGCCGGGTATTGCCCTTTGGCGGTTCGGTCACGACGAACACCAGGCGGGAGAGGTCGGGTGAGAGTTGCAGGTCGGAAATCTGCCGCCCGCCGAGGGTCTGCTCGGGTGTGAGCGGAACCGCTGCGACGGCCGGCGTCTGCAGGGCAGCCACCAAGGAAAGCACGAGAAGGACGGACATCGACACCCCCAATGACCTAGAAGACCTCCCGATCGTCGAGCACCATGTCGGCCCGGAACCACCACCGCGGCTGGTAGCCGACGTACACCGGCACTTCCGTCAGCGCGCCCTCGATGCCGCACGCGATCGTGAACGCTTCCTTCCACGACGCCTTGCGGTCGCGCAGTTCGAACTCGGATTGCAGCAAACGCGGATAGGTTCGCGCGCCGAACGTGGCGCTCGTCAGCACCTCGGAGGACGCGCGCGTCAAATCGTACTGCTTGCCGTAGTAGGCATAGGGCACGCTCTTGCGGCCCGGCGCGCGGCGGTCGCGCTTGTAACTCTCGACTGCGTCGTGCAGCAGTTCTGCCAGGCCGATCAGGAAACCGGGACGCCCGCCAGCCGGCACGGCAGTCGTCTTGTGGCGCGGCGGGCCAGGGGATTTCACGAGCGCGTCGTAGAGCGCGTCGAGCTCGCGGTACGAGTAATCGCGCGTCACCTGGGTCATCGTGACAGTCGCCACCGACTCGGTCGCGGTGTTTCTCGACTGGATCATCTTGAAGACCACGCCCCCCTTCGCCTCGTTCGACACGTGCGACTTCGCCTCGTCCAGGGAATCCTCGTCGCTCTTCTTCATGATCCCGAGGATCGCCGTCTCGCCGCCCTTCGTCTCCTCCAGGATGAATCCCCAGCGGTTGACCTGGCGCGGCGCGCGCGCCGGGTCCGAACCGATGAGCAGGTCGTAGCCGACCGCCCCGTCCTCGCCCCGTCGCCACCTCATCCTGGCGCCGCCCACGTTGTCCTTGCCAATCCAGAAGAGCAGCAGCGGGCGGATCTTGGCCGACATCCGGTAGCGGTGCTCGGTCACGACCGGCACGAAACCCTGCAACGGGACGACGGGGAGCTGTCCGACCGCGTCGAACTCGCCGGCCGCGCCGGGGCTGTGGCCGACCACTGGAGTGGCGGCGCCGATCAGCAGACCGACGACCACGGCGGTTCCAAGACCGACGATGGGCGCAACATGTCGATGGGGTGACATCGCTTGGATTATACCCGTCACTTGCGCGCCAGCAGCCGGGTGGGCTACCCTTCGACACGGTTGTGTTGCCCCGGTCGCTCCGCATCAGGAGTCTCTGGAAGAAGCGAGACACCGAAAGACACGTGACATCCGCGCGCTTTCGCCGCATCGGGCGCCTGTTTGCCGTGCTGCTGCTCGCATGGACAGCAGCCGACATCTGCGATTTCGGTCTCTGCCGGCACGACCGCGAGCCGATTGCGCCGGCCGTCCCCGCGGGGCCGCACGGCGCCCGCACGGTCACGGCCTGGGCACCGGACACCGGCGCACCGTCTGACGCGGCGGACCTTGGTGAAGACTGCTTCTGCTGTTCGCCGTACGTCGATGTCCAGACGCGCGTCGCGATCACGGTCACCTACTCGTTCGCGTGGAAAGTCGCCTTCGACCTCGCGGCGCGGCCAGACGTGGCCGCGTCACGTCTCTATCACCCGCCGCTCGCCTAGACTCACCGAGCACACACGCCCCCGCTCCGGCCCGCCGGCCGATTGGCCGCGCTGAATCTTCGGCATCCTGCCCCCAGGTAGTCCGTACAGTCATGCGCACACTGACCGTTCCCTGTATCTGCCTGATCGCATACGTGTCGTTCTCCGGCACCGCACGGGCCCAGGCCGGCGATATCCCGTCGCGGCTCTCGCTGGCTGACGCGCTTGCCCTCGCCGAGCAACGCAACCCGGCCCTGGCATCGGCCCGCCAGCAGGCGGCCATCGCCGACGCCGGAGCGATTGCGGCTCGACAATGGCTGAACCCGGTCTTCAACCTGGCCGGAGCGAAGTACCGCCCTGGTGAGCCTACGGGCACGAGTTTCCTGAACCAGCAGGAGCTCAGCGTCCAGATCGAGCAGCAGTTGGAAACCGCTGGACGCCGCCGGTGGCGGTCGGCCGTGGCCGCTGCGGCACAGGGCGCAAGCCGATCGGGCATTGAGGATCAGCGCCGACAACTGCGCCTCGAGGTACAGCGCGCCTACTTCCAGCTGGTGCTGGCCCGCCTCGATGCCGACGCGGCCGCGACCTCGCTCGCCGACATCGACAAGGTGATCGCGCTCAACCGCTCGCGCTACCAGCAGGGCGAGATTTCCGGCGGTGAACTGCGGCGGCTGGAGGTCGAACGCCTGAAGTTCACCGACGACGTGCTGGCGGCGGAACTGGAGAGCCGACACGCCAGGAGCGCGGTGCTGGCGCTCCTCGGGGCTCGCCGGCTGGATCTGCCGATCGAGCCGAGCGACGGCCTGGTTGCCAGCGACGGCACGGCGGCCGGCCTGCCGGCCGGGAGCGGCACGTCTCTCGATGTCGAGGCGATTGCCGCCCAGGCCCTGTCGGGCCGCCCCGACCTCGTCAGCGCCCGCCAGGATCAGTCGCGCAGCCGGGCTGAACTCGGGCTGCAGCGCGCCATCCGGACGCCCAACGTGTCAGTGGGCGCCGGCCTGCTCCGAGACTTCGGTGTGAACGGGCTGATGTGGAACGTCACTGTCCCGCTTACGCTGTTCGACCGCAACCTGGCCGGCATCACGCGCGCCGAGGCCGAGGCACGCCTTGCCGACAGCCGAGTGCGCGAGCGGGAGCTGGCGGTCTCGCTCGACGTGCAGCAGGCAGTCGATCTCGTCGAGATCAGCCGCCGGCGCGTCGAATACCTCGAGCGCGAGTATGTGAAGAAGGCCCGCGAAGCGCGCGACGCGGTGCTCGCCGCCTACCGATCCGGCGAAACCCCCCTGCTCGATTTCCTCGACGCCCAGCGCGTCTATCGCGACGTGCTCCGCGCCTACAACCGAGCGCTGTTCGATCATCGACTCAGCCTCATCCAACTCGAAGCCGCCGTCGGGACCGCTCCCGGAGGACCGCATTCATGATCCGCCGCTTCTCGTTGCTCCTGTTTCTGCTCTTGGTGGCCGGCTGCGGGCCTGGTGCCGCGCCTCCGGCCGAGCGCACCGCGACGCCACCGGCTGAAGCCGCGCGGCGCGGCGCACCGCGCGAGCTGCGCGTGGCCGGCGACCTGCAGAAGAAATGGGGGCTCGTCACAGGACCTGTCGCGCGGCTCTCGGTATCGGGCGCGCTGACGCTTCCTGGCGTGATCGCGCTCAACCAGCAGCGCACCGCGCAGATTTCGTCGGTCCTCGAGGGCAAGGTGACGTCGATCGGTGCCGATCTCGGGGATCGCGTGCAGAAGAACCAGGTGATGCTGGTGCTGCACTCGCCCGCCTTCGCCCAGGCGCAGACGGCCTTCCTGCAGGCCGCAGCCCGGCGGACGGTGGCACGGCGCGAGCTCGACCGCGCCAGGGAACTTCTGAAGGACGAGGCGATCCAACAGAAGGAATTCCTGCGGCGGCAGGCGGAGTACGAGGCAACCGTCACCGAGTACGGCCTCGCCGAGTCCCAGTTGCACTCGTTCGGGTGGGATCACCCGCAGCTCGACGGACTGTTGCAGCGCGCCGCGCGCGTCACGGGCGATCTCTCCGATCTCGTCGAACCTCTGCTGAAGATCCGCGCGCCGATCGACGGCCGCGTCATCGTCCGTGACGTCGTCGTCGGCGAACACGTGCACCCGGACAAGCTCCTGTTCACGGTGTCGGAACTGTCCACGCTCTGGGCGGTGCTCGATGCCCGCGAGAAGGATCTCCCGGCCTTGGTCGCGGGCGCGCACGTATCGATCGCCACGGAGGTCTACCCGGACCGCCGATTCGAGGGCCGGGTATCGCGGATCGGCGATGTCGTGGACGAGAAACTGCGGACCATCAAGGTGAGGGTAGAGGTGCCGAACCCGGGTGTGTTGCTGAAGCCGAACATGTTCGTGCAGGCCACGCTCGACGGGCGCCGCGGCACGCGCGAGGTGCTCGGGGTGCCCGAAGACGCGATCCAGACCGTGGAGGGCGAGCCCACGGTGTTCGTCGTGTCGCCCGATCGCGGGTTCGCCATGAGACCGGTGGCCCTGGGCGATCGCGTCGGCGCCCAGCGCGTGATCGCCCGAGGCCTCGACGGCACGGAAACCATCGTCATCACCGGCGCGTTCAACCTGAAGGCCGAACTCCTGAAGAGTTCCTTCGCCGGCGAATGATCCCGGGGCGCGGAGCCCGGAATCCGGTGCCGACAGTCTCGAGCCGAAAGCCCAGAGCCTTCCTATGCTCGAACGTCTGATGCTCTTCTCGCTGCGAAACCGGCTTCTCGTCGGTCTCGCGCTCGTCCTCGTCGTCGCGGTCGGATCGTGGGCCGTCGCGACCATTCCGATCGACGCATTCCCGGACGTCACCAACATCCAGGTGGAGGTCGTCAGCACCGCGCCAGGCCTGTCGCCGCTCGAGATCGAACGCGCGATCACCTACCCAATCGAGTCGGCGATGCGCGGCCTGCCCGGGCTCGTCACGATGCGCTCGGTGACCAAGTACGGCATCTCCGTCGTCACGCTCGTGTTCCGCGATGACGTCAACATCTACTTCGCACGACAGCAGGTGTTCGAGCGGTTGGGCGAGATCAGCCGAAAAGTGCCCGAAGGCGTCGAGACAACGATGGGGCCGATCGCGACGGCCATGGGCGAGATCTATCAGTACACGCTCGAGCAGTCCAAACCGGGTGACACCGGCCCGGCCGTCCCTGGGAGCGAGGCTGCCGCAGGCGAAACCGTCCGCCTGACGAAGCTGCGGACACTGCAGGATTGGGTTGTGGCGCCGTTGCTCAAGGGCGTGACGGGCGTGACGGAGGTGAACTCGTTCGGCGGCTACATCCAGCAGTTCGAGGTGCTGGTCAATCCCGATCGTCTGCTGAAGTACGACCTCTCGGTCGAGACCGTGCGCGCCGCGATCCAGAGAAACAACGCCAATGTGGGCGGCAGCGTCGTCACCCGCGGATCGGAGGAGTACATCATCCGCGGCGTCGGGATGATCCGGTCCGAGGCCGACATTCGGTCGATCGTCCTGCGATCGCAGGGCGGCAGCGGCGTATTCGTCGGCGACGTGGCCGACGTTCGCATCGGCCATGCCGTGCGTCAGGGCGCCTCCCTCAAGGACGGGCGGGGCGAGGCCGTGGGCGGAATCGTGCTGATGCTGCGCGGTGAGAACAGCCGCAACGTGGTGGCCGCGGTCGAGGCGAAGGTCCAGGAGATCAACGGGAGCCACGTCCTGCCCGAGGGGACGAGGCTCGTCCCGTTCTACCGGCGGTCGCCGATTGTCGAGGCCAGCACGAGAACCGTCCTGAAGGCGCTCTTCGAAGGGTCGATTCTGGTCATCGCGGTCCTGGTGCTGTTGCTCCGCAGCGTGCGTGGCGCATTCGTCGTCATCCTCGCGCTGCCGCTGTCGATCCTGCTCACGTTCACCGTTCTGCGCGTCGCCGGCATCAACGCCAACCTGATGTCGCTCGGCGGCCTGGCGATTTCGATCGGGATGATCATCGACGCCACGATCATCCAGGTGGAGAACGTGCAGCGCCGGCTCGGCCGGAATGGATCGGCCGGCGGGCGGAATGGACGGCTGACCACGGTGCTGGCCGCCGCGATGGAGGTACGGAAGCCGAGCATCCTCGGCGAACTCATCATCGCGCTGACCTTCGTACCGATCATCACGCTCGAGGGCCTCGAGGGAAAGATGTTCTCCCCGCTGGCCTTCACGGTCGCGCTCGCGCTGCTCGCCTCGCTTCTCCTGTCCATCTTCATCATTCCGGTGCTGTGCCTCGTCGTGCTCCGCGCGGAGACGAAGGAGAGCCCGGTGCTGCACGCGATCCAGCGTGTCTACCTGCCGACGCTGCACTGGACGATCGGGCACCGTGCGGCGGTGATGGCGATCGGCGGCGCGATGGTCGTCGGTGCGCTCGCGCTCGTGCCGCGGCTCGGCACCGAGTTCCTGCCGATCATGGACGAAGGCGCGTTCGACATGGACGTGCAGATGCTGCCGGGTGTCTCCCTCGAGAAGGCACTCGAGACGACCATGGAGCTCGAACGCCGGCTGATGCGGTTTCCCGAGATGGACACCGTCGTCTCGCGAACCGGCCAGACCGGCGTGGCCATCGAGGCCCGCGGAGTGGACAAGACCGGCTTTGTCGGCGCGCTCAAACCACGCGCCGAGTGGCGGACCGCGCGGTCGCGGGAGGAACTTGCGGACAAGATGCGCGGTGCGCTGGCCGACATCCCGGGCATGGTCATCAGCTTCAGCCAGCCGATCCAATGCCGCATCGACGAACTCGTGGCCGGCACCCGCGCCCAGGTGATCGTGAAGCTGTTCGGCAACGACCTGACCGTACTCAAGCGGAAGGCCGGCGACATCGCTCGAGTGCTCGGGCAGGTTCGGGGAGCGACGGATCTCAGCGAGGAGAGGGTGGCCGGCCAGCCGTACCTGACCGTGTCGGTCGACCGCGAACGGATGGCGCGGTACGGCGTCAACGCCGCGGACGTGCTTGGATTGATCGAGACCGCCATCGGCGGCAAGCCCGTATCGCAGGTGTACCTCGAGAATCAGGTCTGCGACATCGCGATCAGGTTTCCTGAGGAGCAGCGACGGTCGGTCGAGGGTCTCTCGAGTCTCCTCATCGACGCCCCTGGCGGCGCGCGCCTGCCGTTGAGTCAACTGGCCAAGGTCGAGATCCAGGAAGGCCCGGCCCAGATCTCCCGCGAGAACGGCCAGCGGCGAATTGGCGTCGAGGTCAATGTGACGGGCCGGGATATCGGCAGCTTCGTGGCAGAGGCCCAGAAACGATTGAAGGCGCACGTGGCGCTGCCGGCTGGCTATTACCTGACGTGGGGCGGCCAATTCGAGAACCAGCAGCAGGCGATGCGCCGGCTGGGGATCATCGCGCCTGCGGTCGCGGCGCTGATCTTCGTCCTGCTGCTCGTCACCTTTGGCAGCGTGCGGTCGGCTTTCCTGGTGATCTTCAACCTGCCGTTCGCGCTGGCGGGCGGGGTGTTCGCGCTGTGGCTGTCGGGGCTCTATCTCTCCGTTCCGGCCTCGGTGGGGTTCATCGTGCTGTTCGGCGTGGCCGTCCTCAACGGCGTCGTGCTGATCTCGTCGATCGCCCAGTTCCGGGCCGATGGGGTCCCCCTGGGCCAGGCGGTGCTGGCGGGGTGCGAGTCGCGGCTGCGGCCCGTACTCATGACCGCGGCGATTGCCGTCTTCAGCCTGCTGCCGATGGTGTTCGCGACCGGGCCCGGTGCCGAGGTCCAGCGCCCGCTCGCGGTTGTCGTGGTGGGCGGACTGATCACGTCCACGCTGCTGACGCTGCTCGTGCTGCCGGCGGTGTACGGGTGGGTCGAGCGAAACGACGGGTGAATCGGGAAAGATGAAGAGGTGACACTCTCCATGTCACCTCTTCCACGCCTTCCCGGATCGCGGGTGATCAGGCGCGCGGCGCCTCGATCCCGGGGCACGGGAAGCCGGCGCAGAAGTCCCGGACCTCGGTCGCCACGCGGTCGAGTTCGGCCTCGTTGGCGACGTTCTCCGCGACACGGTTGAACCATGCCGCGATCTTCGCCATGTCCGGGTCCTTCATCCCGCGCGAGGTTACCGACGGCGTGCCGAGGCGGAGGCCGCTGGGGTCGAACGGCTTGCGCGGATCCCCAGGTACGGTGTTGTAGTTGCACTCGAGGCCGGCTCGGTCGAGGGCTCGCGCGTAAGCCTTGCCGGTCATGCCGCGTGGTGTGACGTCCATCAGAATCAGGTGGTTGTCCGTGCCGCCAGAGATCAGCTTGAAGCCGTACCCGGCAAGCCCCTCGGCGAGCGCCCGCGCGTTGTTCACGATCTGATGCGCGTAGGCCTTGAACGCGTCCGTCGAGGCTTCCTTCAATGCCACGGCAATCCCCGCCGTCGTGTGATTGTGCGGGCCGCCCTGCAGGCCGGGGAAGACGGCCTTGTCGATCGCCTTGGCCATCTCCTGCGTGCACAGCAGCATGGCACCGCGCGGACCGCGCAGCGACTTGTGCGTCGTCGTCGAGACGACGTGGGCGTGCGGGACGGGCGTGGGGTGAGCCCCGCCAGCCACGAGTCCGGCGATGTGGGCCATGTCCACGAGCAGGTGCGCCCCGACCTCGTCGGCGATCGCGCGCATTGCAGCGAAGTCGATGATCCGGGGATACGCGGTCGCGCCGGCGATGATCAGTTTGGGCCGTTCCTTCACCGCCAACTCGCGCACCTGGTCGTACTCGATGAGGCCGGTCTCGATGTTGACGCCGTACTGCACGCTGCGGAAGAACGCGCCGGTGATCGACACGTTCCACCCGTGCGTCAGGTGGCCGCCGTGAGGCAGCGCCATGCCCATGACGGTGTCGCCCGGCTTGAGCAGCGCGAAATAGACCGCGAGGTTCGCGGGCGAACCGGAGTACGGCTGGACGTTCGCGTGATCCGCCGCGAAGAGCGCCTTCGCCCTCTGGATTGCCAACTGCTCGAGGGGATCGACAAACTGCTGGCCCTCGTAGTAACGCTTGCCGGCGTAGCCTTCCGAATACTTGTTGGTGAAGATGCTGCCCGTCGCATCGAGCACCGCGCGGGACGCATAGTTCTCGGACGGAATCAGGCGGATCTTGTCGAACTCGCGGCGCTCTTCGGCCGCGACGAGCGCCGCCACTTCCGGGTCGGCCTGGGCCAGATGCGGATCGATCATAAACGCTCCAGGAAAAGAAAAGGTGCCGACGGGCAACTCGATGAGGGCTGAGAGGGCTCCCTCATCATCGTCCGCCCGTCGGCACCTGGTCAAGATCAGTCGGAACTGACGCCCTCAGTCGGAACTGACGCGGTCAGTCGGACTGACAGGCGACATCGACCAGCATCATCGACCGACCCGCATCGCCGACTGACAACCATCATCGACTGACAAGCAACACCGACTGATTTGCGTCAGCTCCGTTCCGTGAACAGTCCCTTGAACCATCGTTCGAACCGGACATCGACGTGATCGAACGCGGCCGTCGGGACCGGATGCACTTCCGCCGCCGTGGCGTTCGCGATCTTCTCCTCGAGCGGGAACCGACTCGCGTCCCAAATCGCATCCGGCTCCTGGCTACCGACCGCGACGTGGCGGTAGATCGGCGCCACGCGTCGGATCTCGTCGAACACCTCCGCCGGGCTCCCGTACGGCATCTTGAACCGCAGTCCCATCTTCGCCGCCAGCGCCGTGATGATCTGCCACGTCTGGTATCCGCTCCGCGGCGGGATCGCCCGGCCCAGCAACTGCACTCGCCGCTCGGAGTTCGTCACCGTCCCGGACGTCTCCGGTGTGCTGCTCATCGGCAGCACCACGTGCGCCGCCTGTGCGGTCTTGGTCGGGAACAGATCCGCCACAACGAGGAACTCGACCGCCTCGAGACCGGCGCGGATGTCGTCCGGCAGGTCGGCGGCACCGAGCGGATCCTCGCCCAACACGACCGCGACCTTGATCTTCTTGTCGGCAAGCAACCGCGCGACGTCCGCCTCGCCAGTGTCCAGGTCACGGAGCGCCACGCTCCAGCTCTTCTCCAGGTCCTCGACGACCGCCTGGTCGGTAATCGACCGATAGCCCGGATACCACGCCGGATGCGCACCCATGTCGAGGAGGCCCTGCATGTTGGCCTTCTCGTGCATGGGCAGCACCAGGCATCCGAGGGTTCGGGCCGCTGCCGCGAGCGAACGCGTATCGTCGAGATGGCGCACGCCCCGGTAGTCGCGGTTGAAGATCAGCACCTTCCGCTGGCTGCCGGAGAGGATTGCGGCTGCCTCCCGGATCGCCTCGATGGTCACGCCGGCCTTCTCAGCCACCTGCGCGGGCGTGAGCGAGGTGACAGCGCCGGTGGCCTCCAGCCGTGCCGCCGGGTCCTGACCGGCACTCCGCACGCTCTCGGCCACGATGGCCTGCAGGACGAGCGTCTGCGCGTCGGGGGCGCACTGCAGGAACAGTTCCGAGCACTGTGCGGTGCGGTTGTCGGTCGGTCCGATGTACACCAGTCGTGCGCCGTTCCTGATCGCACGCTTCGCGATCAGATCGACGACGAAGTGCTCTGCGTCGAGATCCGAGTTCACCACGAGGATGGCCTGGGCCTGCGCCACGTCGGGATACGTCGCGGTGGCAAGCACGTCGGGCGCGAACAGGTCACGGTTCACCAGGTGGCTGAACGACGTGACGTTGTGCGTCTTGAGCGCCACCCGCGCGAACTTCTGCGCGAGGTAGATCTCCTCGTTCGTCATGCGCGGCGAGACGAACACCGCCATCTCGCGTCCCGCGTACTGCCGCGACAACTCCTTCAGCCGTTGGCCAGCATGCGCGAGCGCTTCGTCCACCGACGTCTCAACGACGGGGTGGCCGTTGCGCACTCGCGCCGTCGACAGGCGGTCCTTGTCGTGCACGTAGTTGAAGCCGAACCGTCCCTTCCGGCAGTGATTGCCGAAGGTCACCTCGTTCCGCTCGTTGCGGGACACCTTCACCAGCGTGTCGCCGAAGGCGTCGTAGTCAATCCGGCAGCCGACGCCACAGTAATGGCACACGCTCCCGGTCGACTCGGTCCTCCACGGACCCGGCTTCGCCAGCGGCAGCCGCTGCTCGATGGCGCCGGTCGGGCAGGTGCCGATGCACAGCCCGCAGGACACGCACTCGGTGTCGAGCAGCGACCCGCCGAGCGCGGGAGCCACGACCGTGCCGAATCCCCTGTTGATGAACCCGTAGGCACTGACGCCGACGACATCACTGCAGATGCGGACGCATCGACCGCACAGGATGCACTTGTTCGCGTCGAGCTCGATGAGCGGATGCGAGCTGTCGCGTTCGTGCTGCCGGGCCTCGCCGAGGAAGTGCTTGACGTCCACGCCGTAGTCGGTCGCGTATTTGCGCAGGTCGCAGTCGAACAGCGCCACGCACCCGCACTCCAGGCAGCGGGTCGTCTCTTCGCGCATGTCGTCGGTCGAGTATCCGAGTTCGACCTCCATGAAGGTCTTCACGCGCTGATCGACCGGGATCAGCGGCATATGGCGCTTCGGCTTCTCTTCCTTGGAGCGGAGGTCGTTGATCGTGATCTTCGAGAACACATCTTTCCGGCTGAGGAAGGCCTCGGGCTCGGGCCGTGCCTTTCCCTCGCGGATGTAGGTGTCGATGGCGTAGGCGGCCTTCCGGCCGGCCGCGATCGCTTCGATCGCCGTGGCGGCGCCGGTGACGACGTCACCGCCCGAGAAAACGCCGTCCGCGGTCGTCTCGAACGTCTTGTCGTTGACCTGCACCGTCTGCCAGCGCGTGAGGCCGAGCGCTTCGCCCTCCGGCAGGAAGCCGGGCACCTTGCCGTCCACGAGGTCCGTGACGGTCGTGCTCTGGCCAATCGCCGCGATGACGAAGTCGCATGGCACGAGGAACTCGGACCCCCGGATCGGCTTCGGGCTGCGGCGGCCGGACGCGTCTGGCTCGCCGAGTTCCATCCGCTGGCACTCGACGGCGGTGAGCCGTCCGTCGGCGTCGGTCACCACCCTGGTCGGCGCGTTGAGCAATTCCAGCTTCACGCCTTCCTCGACGGCGTCGCGAATCTCGGCATCGTTGGCCGGCATCTCGGCGCGCGTGCGTCGATAGAGGATCTTCACCTCGGCCACGCCGAGCCGCAGCGCGGTCCGTGCGCAGTCGATCGCGGTGTTGCCGCCCCCGACGACGCAGACCGTGCCGTGGATGTCGATCTTGCGCCGCAGGCCGAAGTTCTTGAGGAACTCGATGCCCGAGAGCACCCCGGACGCGTCCTCGTTCTGCACGCGCATCAGCGAGCTGCGCCAGGCGCCGATACCCAGGAAGACGGCCTCGAAGCCCTGCTGCTTGAGGCTGGCGATCGTGAAGTCCTTGCCGAGCGTCGTGTTCGTCTTGAGCGTCGCACCGAGGCCGAGAATCTGGGCGATCTCGAGGTCGAGTACGTCCTTCGGGAGGCGGTACTCGGGGATCCCGTAGCGGAGCATGCCGCCCGGCTCCGGCTGGCCCTCGAAGATCTCGCAGGTGTAGCCCTTCGTCGAGAGGTAGTACGCGGCCGACAGGCCGGCGGGGCCGGCACCGACGATCGCGACCTTGCGGCCGTTCTTTGGTGCGACGTCCGGCCGGAACGCCTCCGGGCTGTTCAAGTCGAGGTCACTGATGTAGCGCTTGATGTAGTCGATGCCGACGGCCTCGTCGAGCAGCGTCCGGCGGCAGCCCTTCACCTCGCACGGACGCGTGCAGACGCGGCCGCACACCGACGGCAGCGGGTTGGCCTGCTTGATGAGCGCGATCGCGTCCCTGTACTTGCCGATGGCCGCCAGCGCGATGTAGCCCTGGATGTCGATACCGGCCGGGCACGAGATCTGGCACGGCCCGACGCAGTCGGCGTAGTGATCGGAGAGCAGGAGTTCCAGCGCGGCCTTCCGCGACTGCCTGACCTCGGCGTTGTTCGTTTCGACGACCATGCCGCTCATGACTCTGGTCGAGCAGGCGGGCATGAGCGACCTCGCCCCCTTCACCTTCACCACGCAGACGAAACACGACGCAAACGGCTCGAGCTGCGCGTCGTCGCAGAGCGTGGGAATGGTCTCGATGCCGTGCTGGCGCGCCACCTGGAGAATCGTCTGGCTGCCGTCTGCCATCACCCGCTTGCCGTCGATTTCAAGCTTCACAAGGGACATATGGGTCAGTCCTTCGCAATCGCACCGAGATTGCAGGCTTTGTAGCACTCGCCGCACACCGTGCACTTCGACTGGTCGATGACGTGCACCTTCTTGCGTTCGCCAGTGATGGCGCCCGCCGCGCAGGCCTTCAGGCACAGCATGCAGCCGCTGCAGTCATCGGTGATCGTGTAGGTCAGCAACTTCTGGCAGTGGTGGGACGGGCACTTCTTGTTCGTGATGTGTGCCTCGTACTCCGACCGGAAGTACTTCAGCGTCGTGAGCACCGGGTTGGGGGCCGTCTGGCCGAGGCCGCAGAGCGACGAGTTCTTGACGCGAGCCGCCAGGTCCTCGAGCAACTCGATGTCGCCATCCCGCCCGTCGCCCTCCGTGATGCGCGTCAACACCTCGAGCATGCGCTTGGTGCCGATGCGACAGAACGTGCACTTGCCGCACGATTCGCGCTGCGTGAACTCGAGGAAGAACCGGGCGACGTCCACCATGCAGGTGGTCTCGTCCATCACGACGAGGCCGCCCGACCCCATGATGGCCCCCGTCCTGTTGATCGACTCGTAATCGATCACCGTGTCCTGGAGCTGGGCCGGAATGCAGCCGCCCGACGGCCCGCCCATCTGCACCGCCTTGAACCTGCGGTCATCGCGGATGCCGCCGCAGATGTCGTAGACGATCTCGCGGATCGAGATCCCCATCGGCACCTCGACCAGGCCGCCGTGCCGGATCTTGCCGGCCATCGCGAACACCTTGGTGCCCTTGCTGTTCGACGTACCGAGCGAGTTGAACGCCTTCGCACCGTTCATCACGATCCAGGGCACGTTGGCGAACGTCTCGACGTTGTTGATCGACGTCGGCTTCTCCCACAGCCCCTTGGTGGCAGGGAACGGCGGGCGGACGCGCGGCATGCCGCGCTTGCCCTCGATCGACATCATGAGCGCCGTCTCCTCACCGCACACGAACGCGCCGGCGCCCTCCTTCAGCTTGATGTGGAAGGCGTGCGTGCTGCCGAGGATGCCGTCGCCGAGGAAACCGCGCTCCATGGCCTGCGCAATGGCGATGTTCAGCCGGTCGATGGCTTTCGGGTACTCGGCGCGCACGTAGATGTAGCCGTGGTCGGCGCCAATCGCGAAGCCGGCAATCACCATGCCTTCGATCACCGAGTGCGGATCGCTTTCGAGCACCGAGCGGTCCATGAACGCACCCGGGTCGCCCTCGTCGGCGTTGCAGATGATGTACTTCTGCGTGCCGGCCGCCATGCGCGTGAAGCGCCATTTCATCCCGGTGAGAAACCCTGCGCCGCCCCGGCCGCGCAGCCCCGATTCGATCATCATGTTGACGAGCGCATCGGGGTTCTTGGCGTCGAGCACCTGCTGCAGCCCGCGATAGCCGCCCACCTTGATGTATTCGTCGATCGACTCGGGGTCGATGTTCCCGCAGTTACGCAGAACGATCCGCTGCTGGCGGCCGAGGTAGGCGTGGTCGCTGCCCTTGCCGCTGCTCGTCCAGACGAGCCAGTCGGCGATTGGCGCGCCCTGGCCCACGTGCTCGTCGATCAGGCGGCCGACCTTGTCGGGGCTGATGTGCCCGTACAGATAGCGCTCGCCGTCGCCGTTGCTGATCTCGACGAGCGGCTCCTGGTAACACATGCCGACGCAGCCGGTCTTCAGCAGCTCGGGGGCGTCCGCCAGATCGGTCAACTTGGCTTCGAGCGCCCGGTAGGTGTCCTCGGCGCCAGCCGCGATCCCGCACGTGGAAAGGCCAACCGTCACCCGCGTCATGAGCGCTCCCCCTTCTGGTATTTCTTCACGACCTTCACGGCGGCCGACGGGCTGAGGTTGCCGTAGGTCGCGTTGCTGATCATCAGCACCGGCGCGAGCGAACAGCAGCCGAGGCAGGAGACGGTCTCGATGCTGAACAGCCGATCGGCGGTCGTCTCGCCGTTCGGGATGCCGAGGTGCTTCTCGACGGCCTGGCTCACTTCCACCGCCCCGCTCACGTGGCACGCGGTCCCGTGGCACACGCGCAGCAGGTGCTTGCCGACCGGCTTCAGCCGGAACTGCGCGTAGAAGGTGGCCACGCCGTAGATCTGCGAGAGCGGGATCCCGGAGACCTTGTGGATCTCCTCGAGCCGCTCACGGCGCAAGTAGCCGTCCTCGGTTTGCGCCTCCTGGAGGAGCGGGATGAGCCGCCCTTCCTCGCCGACGAAGTGCTGGTTCTTGAAGTTGTAACGCCGGTGGGTCTGCATGATGACTCCCGTGGTGCCACGTGCGCGTGCCGCGAACCGATTGGACCGGGGCTAGTCGTGAGGGATCTTGAACATTCGGTTGAGCAGGTCGATCATCTCGTCGAGATCGCCGAACCCGCCGAGCGCGTGGCCGCGGCAGCCGCGCCGCCCGCAGAACTCGATCGAGCCACCGCCCGCGAGGTTGAGTGAGGCCATCGACGCGTCGCACAGCTTGCACCGACTGTCGATCGTCAGGCTGCGCTCGCACGTGGGACAGCTGAACTCGGTGACATCCCCGTCACCGATCGGAAGGTCGGTCTCGATGTTGTAGTCGCCGAACATCGCACTCAGGCGAACCACGCCTTCCTGCTGCGTCCCAGCCACCCGGGCGCCCAGGACGACGTGCTCCCCATCTGTGAGCGCAGCCTGGCAGTTCGGACAGCGGACATCGAGCAGGAGCAGCTGCTGGCTCATGACGCTGGGCCTCCGGCCCCAAGAGTGTCGTGGGGCGAGGAAATCGAGAGTCTGGCGGCTGGATCGTATCGATCCCGAGGGGCAGGACGAGTCTACCAACAAGTTGTCGCGGCCGACAAGCTAGGCTATAGCGATTGCTTAACAGTAGACGCTGCCCTCTGACGGCGAGCCACCGGTCATTTCTTTCTCAGTTGTTCCAGCGTCTTCTTCAGCGACTCCAGCCGCAGGCCTGCCTCGCCCAGCTTGCCTTCCGCCGTGAGCCGTTGGTAGTCGGCCAGATCCTTGGCTGCCTGGTCGATCAACGCCTGCACGTCGGGTGCCGCCGCCGCGACAGTCGGGGCCGGGGCCGGTGGCGGGACTGCGCCCGCTCCCGAGGTCCCGCCCCTCGTCGGCACACTGGCAGCGGTCGCGGCCGCCTCGCCGAACAAGCTGGCCATCGCGACATCGAACGTGGGACCGTAGCCGAGGCTGTCCTGCAGCGCGAGCACGACGAGGCGCAGCTGCGGCATCGGGCTGCGCTCGGCCTGGAGGTAGATCGGCTTCGCGTACAGCAAGGCGCGGCCGATCGGGATGACGAGCAGACTGCCCCGCCGCACGTGGGACCCCTGCTGGTTCCACAGCGTCAGCTGCGATGAGAGTTGCGGGTTCTGGTCGATGCGGGCCTCGACCTGCAGCGGTCCGTCGATCAAGCGTGTCTTCGGGAAATCGTAGACGCGCGCCGTGCCATACGCCGCACCGTCGCTCCGCCCCGCGATCCAACCGATCAGGTTGTTCCGGTTCGACGGGGTGAACGGCAGGATCTCAACGAACTCGAGGTCCCGCTCACCGGGCAGGCGCATGAGAACGAAGTTCGGATCGAGCGGGCGCGTCACCTGCTCCCGGTCCTCGCTGAGCGTCACCTCGCTCGCCACGCTCCACAGATCCTCGCGGTTGTAGAACACCTCCGGATCCCGCATGTGGTACAGGCTGAATGCGGCCGCCTGGGCCTTGAGCAGCAATTCCGGGTACCGCACGTGGGCGCGCAGATCCGCCGGCATGCGGCTGGCGTCGGTGAACAGCGATGGGAACACCCGCCGGTATGCCGCGATGATCGGGTCGGTCGGATCGAACACGTAGAACGTCACGGTCCCGTCGTAGGCATCCACCACCACCTTGACGCTGTTGCGGAGGTAGCTGATCTGGAGGTCGCCAAGGCGGTAGTGGCGGGCGTAGGGGAACATGTCGGAGGCGGTGAATCCGTCCAACATCCAGTAGAGTCGGCCATCCCCGCCCACGACGACGAACGGATCCGGATCGAAGGTCAGGAACGGCGCGAGCGCGCGGACGCGTTCCCGGACGTTCCGGCGCATGAGGAGCCGGCTCTCGGGCGTGATGTCGTCGCTGAACGGCAGCTTCGACAGTTCCCCGGTACCGGCGTGCGCCGCGAGCAGCAGGCGCCGGCCGAACGAACCGATCGGAATGCCGCCCTTGCCCTCGTACGAGGTGTAGTTGTTGCTCTCGCCCTGCGGGTAGTTGAACTCCTTCTGCCGCGTGCAGACGTAGACGTCGGTGTTGGTCGCCTGACCGAAGTAGATCTCCGGACGCGTCACCTTGATCTCGGGCGCGGTGCTCTGCACCGGCATGTTGCTCAGCACGAGTTCCGGCAACCCTTCGGGCGTGAACCCGTTCACCGTATTCATCGTCACGCCGTAGCCGTGGGTGTAAATCAGCTTCTCGTTGATCCAGTTGCGGCTGCTCTCGGGCAGCTTCTCGAGACTCAGCTCGCGGGCCGCCACCATCATCTGCCGCACCTCGCCTCCGATGCGGTAGCGGTCGATGTCGATGTCCGGGAAGTCGTAGTAGGTCCGGATCTCCTGGATCTGCCGGAGTGTGTCCTGCAGCGCACGCCAGTCCCACAGCCGGATGTTCTGGACCGTCGCCGAGTTGTCCGCAAGGTCCACCGCCGCCGTCCCGCTCTCGGCGGGGAACGGGCGCTGCTCGAGATGATCGAGGTCGAAGGCGCGCCGCGTGAACTCGATGTTGTGTTCGATGTACGGACGCTCGCGCACCAACTGGTTTGGCTTCACGATGAAGCCCGTGACGTACCACGACACGATGGTCAGCCCCACGTAGACGACGACCGCCGGCGCCACGGCGGCGATCACGACGACGAGCCGGCGCGGGCCGACGGCGTTGTAGACGGCAATCGCGGCGCCGACGACCAGGGCGAGCGCCACGAACAGCAGGCCGGGAATCAGGATGTGCGCGTCCGAGTACCCGACGCCGGAGAAGATCGTGTGGTCTTCGAACAACTGGTCGTACCGCATCAGATAGACGCGCCACGCCAGGACCATCAACACGAACGCCACCGCGAACGACACGGCGCGGAAGCCGCGGCGTGGCGCGGTCACATCGAACAGCGATGCCTCGTCGGGCGCGCCGGACAGCACCAGCGAGATGATCGAGGCGATGAGCACCACGAAACCAATCGTCGTGAGCCACGTGGCCAGCAGCTGCCAGACGGGCAACGTGAACAGGTAGAACGCAACCGGCCGGCCGAAAATCGGATCGGCAACCGAGGCAACACCAGCGGCCGCCTGTCCGTGGTGGTAGAGCGCGAACGTGTTCCACTCGGCCATCATGCCCGACGCGGCGCCGAGCGCGACGACGAGCGAGACGATCCAGGTGACCGCGCGGATGACGGGATCCAGCGAGAAGGACACTGGCTGGCCGTTGACGAACAGCGTCTGTGCGCTCAGCCGGGGAGGGCGCAGCAGGCGCAGAGCGAGGAAGAGGATGGCGAACGTCGCCAGGCCGAAGCCGGTGAACAGAACGGCCTTCAGCTCGAGCGTCCGCCAGAACACGTCCGAGTAGCCGAGCGACCCGAACCAGAGGGACTCGACGTACCACGACAGCATGGTACGGCCGCCCAGGAACAGCAGCACCACGATGGCGAGGAGCGCCAGGCGTGCGTGGCGCAGCCGCCGGCCGCCGGATCCGCCGAACAACAGACTGGAACGTCTTCCGGCGTCTGGAATCTCCATACAGCTCCCCCCGGCGGGGGAGTGTAGCATCCTTCCCCTTCTTTCTCGGCAGGTCTCCGGTTTTGTCGCCTACAGCGCGAACCGGTCGATGGCCGCCGCCACGCCGGCTTCGTCGTGGCCGAGCGTCACGTGCCAGCCGCGCTGCTTCAGCTCTTCCACGGCGTTACCCATCACCACGGGCAGCCCGGCGAACTCCAGCATCTCGCGGTCGTTGAAGTTGTCGCCAATCGCCATCACCTCGCCGGAGGTCAGTCCACGGCTGGCCACCCACTCGGCCAGCGTCGCGCCCTTCGTGCAACCGCCGCGGTTCACGTCCACCAGGGAGAAGTCCCGCGATTCGTACTCGGTGACGGCGATGGCCACCTCGCCGCCGACGGCCAGGGCCCGGACGGTGTCGACCAGTTCCCGCATGCGGAGGACGGTGCCCGAATACATCACCTGGATCGGGTCCTCGGTGAGGGCGGCCTCGAGCGGGATCGACTCGACGATGAAGTCGCGGTTCCGGTCGAAGTAGGAACGACGGTGGGGATCGCTCAGATCGAGGCGCTCGTGCACGACCTGCGCTGAGCGCGGGCGATCGAAGACGAGCGCCGTCGCCTCGCGGAACGCGGCCGTGCCCTCGACCACGATCCTGGCGGTGGCCGCCGGCAGGAGGTGCCGCGCGAGCGTCTCGCCGTTGTGCGCCTTCACGATCGCCCCGCCACTGACGATGAGGGTGAGCGGCGCGTCGATCGCGTCGATGACCGGCCGCGCGAAATCGAATCGCCGGCCGGTCACGAGCGCCACCTCGATTCCGCGGTCCGTCGCCCGCCGGATCGCGTCCCGGTTCGCCTCCGGAACGCGCCACTGGCTGTCCAGGAGCGTGCCGTCGACATCGAGGGCGATGAACCGAATCACTTCATGCCCGCCGCGAACCGGGTCCATGGCTTTGTCGGCATGTCGCGCAGCAGGCCCTTCATCCAGCCGTACTCCGGATGCTGCTGGAGGAACGCATCGGCTTTGAAGTCGGGCGCGCACTGATGGCCCATCGCCGCCCACAGCTGCATCGACGCCGCCATGGTCCCGTCGGCAACCTTCGATTGCACCGTGCCGCCGGGGAAGTAGGGCGGGTAGTTCCACTCGGGGATGCCGCGCGGCGAACCGTCCACGACACCGCACAGCGACCGTTCGTTCGGACCGTCCTTCTTCTCGATGACGTCATACTTGTCGGCCTCGAACTGTTTGGCCACCTCGATGTCGATCCTGCCCTTGAACTGCGCCATGAGCTGTTCCCAGCGCACGCGGCGGGCGTTCGGCGAGCTGTCCTTCTTCTTCGTATCGAACGTCGTCTCGGCCTTGATGAGCTTCGCGTCCACCGGGAAGTTCGCGCCCACGAAGTACCCGTCCTTCGTCCGGCGAAGGCTGTGTTCCTTCAGGCCCAGCTCGAACAGCGCAATCTCACCCGTCTTGTTGTCGGCCAGCAGCCAGTCGTTCGCGTAGCCGCCGTTGTTCCCGTCCAGCATGATCCGGACGTAGTCGTCGATCGAGTTGCTGTACTGCATCGCCTTGCGCGCCCGCATGAACTCGGGGACGCCGTTCGGATCGAATCCCTCGAAGCCCGTGATCGTCGTCTCGGTGATCATGATCCCGTTCGAGTTGATCCCGAAGTCGTCGTCGCTGACGATGACACCGGGCAGGCCGTCCATCAGGATCCGGTTCCCCTTCTCGGGCTTGAGGTCGAAGACGATCTGCCACCTGGAGCCGATCGCGTAATTCGTCCAGTTGTTGTGGGCGATGACGATCTTGCCGTCCTTCGTGTAGCTGCCCGTCGCCACGAACGCACTGCAGTTACCTGGCGCCTTCTGCGTGGGCGACTTGCCCTGCTGCTTCTCGAGCCACGGCACGTAGTAGTCGGGCAGTTCTTCGATGGCGTTGAGCGCGATGACGTCCCAGCGGTCTGCCTTGACGCCCTTGGCGGCGAGACCCGCGACGATGCCGTCGATCTCCTGCTGGTACTCGGCGTCCATCCTCGGCCAGAGCATCTGCTCACCGGCCTGGCGGTAGAACGCCCAGTCCCTTTTGGTCTGGTGCTCCGTGAAGGCGCGGAAGACGCGCAGCAGGTCCGCCGTTTCGGCGGCGAGCAGATACCCGTGCTGGAAGCCGAGCGTCGCCGGATTGCCCTCGAGGTGCACGAAGATCCAGCCATTCTGTTCGTCGAGGCGGTAGCTTCCCGTCAGCCGGGTATCGGGCTGCGCCGTCGCGGCGGGAGGCTGGGGCGGCTTGTCGCTGGCCGGCTGCGGGCCGCGGCACGCTGACAGCACCAGGCCGATGAGCACGAACGGAAGAACCAGCGCGGAACGTCGCCTCACAACACACCTCCCAGAAGGAGTCGGGACCATTTTCCGGGAATCATGACAGAACTGTGAGAAGAATGCCTCATCACGAGAAAATCGTCCCGACCCCAATTCTGGCCAGCCTCAGTCCGCCGGGTGCGGGTAGAATCGTGGCGTCATGAGCGGGCTGCGCCGCATTCTCCACGTGGACATGGACGCCTTTTTCGCGTCCATCGAGCAGCGCGACGATCCCACCCTGCGCGGACGCCCCGTGGCCGTGGGCCGCGACCCGTCCGAGCGGGGTGTTGTGGCGGCCGCCAGCTATGAGGCGCGCCGGTTCGGCGTCCACTCCGCCATGCCCACCGCCCACGCGCTGCGGCTCTGCCCCGCGCTCGTTGTCGTGCCTCCCGACTTCACGCGCTACCGTTCGGTGTCCGCGCTGATCCAGGAGATCTTCCGGTCGGTCACGCCGCTCGTCGAACCGCTCTCGCTCGACGAAGCCTACCTGGACGTCACCGAGAACGCGTGGCAGGAACCGCTCGGCATGAACGTGGCACGACGCATCAAGGACTGTATCCGCGAGTCCACCCGGCTGACCGCGTCGGCGGGCGTCGCACCGAACAAGTTCCTCGCGAAAGTCGCGTCCGGCTGGAAGAAGCCCGACGGCCTGACGGTCGTGGCGCCCGAGCGCGTCGAGAGCTTCCTGCGCGATCTGCCCGTGGACGCACTGTGGGGAGTGGGCCCGGTCACGGCGCGTCGCCTTCGTGCCATCGGCATCGAGAAGACCGTGCAGCTGCGCGTGGTCGATCGGGCGGCGCTGCAGCAGGCGGTCGGCAGTGCCGCCGACTGGCTGATTCAGCTCGCGCACGGCGTCGACGATCGTCCGGTCGAACCGAACCAGCCGTCGAAGTCGTCGGGGACGGAGAACACGTATTCGCAGGACCTTCAGGACATCGGCCGCATCCGGTCCGAAATCGATCAGATGGCACGGGAAGGCGCCGGGTGGCTGGAGCGCGAGAACCTTTACGCCCGCACGGTGACGATCAAAGTGCGGTATTCGGACTTCACCACGATCACGCGCAGCCACTCGGCGTGGCCGGCGACCCGCGAACCGGATCTGATCGCAGGCCGGGCGCTCGACCTGCTCGACCGGACGGAGGCGGGCCAGCGCCCAGTGCGTCTGCTGGGCGCCAGCGTTCACAACCTCGAAGACTCCCCCGCCGAGGCCCCGTCACGCCGTCGCATCCGGCCGCTGCCGCTCTTCGACAACCTGCCGGACGATTCGATGGCGGACGGGTAGAGACACTCCGCTGCCTGCGCGGTGTCCGTCTACTTCTTCACGGGCGGCTTCGGCGGCGGCGGCACGGGGATGACGGGCTTCGGCTTCGGCGCGCCGAAGCGCACCCGCAGGCCACCGCCCACCTGGAACCCGCCCGCATCCACCGGCACCGACACGCCCTGGCCCGTCGCATCCTTCACGGTGAACGTGGCCGACGCGCGCGCATAGCGGACGAGTCCGCCCGCGCCGATGTTCGGCGTGAAGAAGTAGCCGACGTCGGCCCCGAGATTGAACCCCCAGGCCGTCTGCGACGCGTCGGTCGTGTTGCCTCGCACCGAGTTGACGACGTCGTACGGATAGACGTCGGTGAACCCCACCGACCCGGCGAGCGTCTGTTTCACACTGAAGACCGACGGCCCGCCGGACACCAGCAGCAGCATCTTCGGCGACAGCGGAATACCCCACGTGCCGACCAGGTGAATGCCGGTCTCGCTGTGCGACGCCTCGAACTCCCCGGCCAGCGTCCGGGCTCTGTTGAGATAGAGCGGGTTCGGGAGCGACCCGGCAATCGTCGCCGGGACCGAGTGGGACACGGCCGTGACCGCCGCTCCGACCGCCAGGTTCCGCCAGACGCGATAGCCGCCGTTCACGTCGACCCCGGGGCCGTTCTTCGCCGGGTAGCCGATGCTGGCCGAGGCGCCCTCGGCGAAATACGTCCAGGACATTCGTTGATCAATCGCCGAACTGCCGCCCTGATACAGGCCGTTGACGCCGAAATATCCCATGTCCAGCCAGTCGCCCGGCTTCGGCGCCGGCTTCCGCGCCGCGGCCGGGGCCCCCGGCTTGGCCGGCTGGCTGCCCGTCCGCGCGCTCACCGTCGGCGCCGCGCCCGGCTGCATCTCCACGAGCGACGCGAGCACGTAGCCTTCCTTCTTCGTCTGCGGATCCCGCACCTTGTACCAGTCGCGGTTCACGTCGAGCACATCGAGCAGGCGGCCCGCTTCCAGTTGCTGGACGGCGGCCGCCGTCTGGCTCGCGGCGGCGCGCAACACCGCTCCCCCGACCTTGACCTTCACGGTGGCGGCTCCCGCAGGAATCGCCAGCAGCAAGACGAGCACGAACACGAAAGACGCTCTCTTCAGCATGGCATTCCTCCTAGAACACGCCCACGGCCGACCACGCCTGCGTGACCGCCCGCTCGGCAGCGCTCCCCGCCCCGTAGAGGCTGGTCGCCGTCGAGATGGTTTTCGCGCGCGCCAGGCTGAACGTCGCATTCGAGGGAAGCGTCGTGAAGCCCTTGAAGAAGATCTTCTCGATCTGCTCCCGGTTCGCCGCGCCCACGCCCTGCACCGCCAGGCCGGACGTCTTGTTCGTCCCACCCTCGATGGCCAGGTAGAACGCGTGGCTCGCAATCGTCGAGTTCGTGTGCACGCCGCCGTTGTCCGACGTCCCCGTGTAGCGCTTCGTGAAGTGGTCGGGGTCGCCGAAAATCGACGGATCGGCGAGGCTGCGGAGGCCCGCCCGGCTGCCGGGTTTGTACGGGGACGGCTTGAACGCGTCCTCGCCCTCGAGATAGTCCGCCTGGAGCACGCCGTTGCCTGGCGACTGGAAGTAGAACTCCGTGCCGGTTCCCATGATGTCGGAGAACGCCTCATTGAGCGCTCCGGACTCGTTCCGATAGATCAGCCGGGAGGTCAGGCCCGTCACGCCGTGCGAGATTTCGTGGGCGACGATGTCGAGCGCCGCGGCGAAGTAGTCCACCGACTGGCCTTCGGGCACCGTGTAGTAGTTGCTCGGCAACCCTTCGCCCAGCACCATCAGGTCCTCGAAGTTCGCCCCGCACGACCCGCAGAAGAATGCGTTGAGCAGGTAGGTCCCCGTCTGGTCCGACGTGTACTTCGCGATGTCCGCGCGCCTCGCCGGGTGCACCATCGTGTAGATGGGACGCGAATACTGGTAGCCGTGCCGCTTGTAGTAGTAGTCGATCGTGTACCCCACGTAGGTATGCCCGTCGACGACGACGCTGTCGGTCCAGGTCGAGGCCGTGTTGACGGCGATGTCGCCGGTGACCAATGGGGTGATGCCCTCCGCGATGAGATCCGCCCGGGCCACGTCGCCCTTGATGTCGTAGCTCCTGATCGCGACCGGACGCATCTGATCCCACGCCTGGAACGTCGTGCCCTGCTGGGTGACGCTCAGCTTCTTCAGGTCGCCAAGCACACCGTTGCCGGTGACCCCTGTCGCGGTCTGGGTCTGCAAGTCGTTGTACTCCAGCTCGACCACGCCGGTCTGCGCGTTGATGAACAGGACCGGTCGCTTCTGGTTGTGGAACGCGGTGAGCCGGTAGGTGAGGACGAAGGACCCGTCGTCGCGCGGCAGGATCGTCAGCGCGGGTCTCAGCCGACCGGACGTTGGGATACCGGTCTGGCGCGTGAAGATGCTGACCGCCTCGGCCTCGCTGAGTTTCGGCGTCGTATCCAGAGCCGTCACGGTATAGAGATTGGTGGTCACCGAGAGCGTCAGCTTGCCATCCGTCTCACGGATCGCTTCCCCGCCGAAGACCGAGACATTCTGGAAGTACTGGTCGTATCGCTCGTGCCGATGCCCCGGCACGGTCGAGTCGTCCTGCACCACGCGGAGCCGCAGTTCGTGCTCCCGCTCCATGGCCGTCAGGCGGTCGTCCCACTCTCGGAGCGCCCGTCCGCCATCGGCAACGACACGCACCGCTCCCCCGCGGCCCGGTTGATCGGAACGCGCGGTCACGAAGACACCGAGCGCGATGACCAGCGTCAGTGCCACGGTCACGACGCAACTGATTCTACTCATGAGAACCTGTGACTCCATTCTGACCGAACGGTCCACGTCCAGTCGCCGGTCATTCTAATCCGGATCGCCGTTCCGTTCACTCGGGTTGGGGGAAGGAGCGTTGCACGAAAAGAGCGACGGTCACTTCGTTCCGGCGCGGAGTCCTGTCGGACAACTCACGCCGGTGCCGCCCAGACCGCAGTACCCGCCGGGGTTCTTGGCGAGGTATTGCTGGTGGTAGTCCTCGGCGTAGTAGAACTCCGGCGCCGGCGCGATCTCGGTGGTGATGGCCGCATGGCCCGCCTCCGACAGGCGGCGCTGGTAGGCGTCGCGCGAGGCCGTCGCGGCCCGGAACTGCCCGTCGTCGAAGGCGAAGATTGCGGACCGGTACTGCGTGCCGATGTCGTGGCCCTGCCGCATGCCCTGCGTCGGATCGTGATTCTCCCAGAACGTGCGGAGCACGTCTTCGTACGTCACTCGGGATGGATCGAACACGACGAGCACGACCTCGGCGTGACCGGTGCCTCCGCTGCACACCTCGCGGTACGTGGGATTCGGCGTGAACCCGCCGGCGTAGCCCACGGCGGTCGTCACCACGCCCGGCAGTTGCCAGAACTTCCGTTCTGCGCCCCAGAAGCAACCCATGCCGAGGAGCGCCCGCGCGGAGCCCGCCGGAAACGGTGGACGGAGGCCTGCGCCGTTGACGAAGTGTGCCTCCGGCACTTCCATCGGCTCCGATCGGCCGGGCAGCGCCTCGCCCGGCGTCGGCATCCGCAGTTTCATCGATTCCAGTCCCACGGTCTTCTCCCTGCCGGCCCACTTCTGATGATAGCAAAGACCGGACGGCCGCTCTCGATTGACAGGACAGGCCGGGCGTGGTTTCATCAGCCATCCGTATGGATCAGCCTCCCCCGCCTGCCGTGGAGCGCCTGCTGGCGGCCATCCGCAAGAGCGGAGACTTCCCCGCCATGGCCCGGAGCATCGGCCTCATCAGCACGCTCACCGCGTCTGAAGCCACATCTTCCGGCCTGCTCGCCGACACGATCCTGCAGGACTACGGCCTGACCCAGAAGGTCCTGCGGCTCGTCAATACGGCGGCGTTCGCGCAGTACGACGAGGTGACGACGATCACCCGCGCGGTGCTGCTGATGGGATTCGACCGCGTCCGCAGCGTCGCGACCGGCCTGATGCTCTTCGAGCACCTGGCCAAGCACGCGCGCACGGCCAATCTGGCCGACGTCATGAACATGTCCTTCTACAGCGCGGTCCTCAGCCGGAACATCGCGGAGGACTCGGGCTTCGCGGATGGCGAGGAAGCGTTCATCAGCGCGCTGTTCCACAAACTCGGGCGGATCCTGGTCGCGTTCTATCTCCCGAAGGAATTCGCCGAGATCCAGGCGGGCGAGGCCGGAAAGGAACCGGCGACGATCCGGAGCGTGCTGGGGCTGTCGTACGAAGCGATGGGCATCGCCGTGGCGCAGGGTCTGAACCTGCCGGCGAAGCTCACGGAGAGCATGGTACGCGTGCCAGGCGATGCGTCCAGTCGCGTGCTGAGCCCGGGGGAACGCCTCGGCTGCCTGGCGACGCTGGCGAACGACATCACCGAAGTCCTGGCTGCGGATGCCGATCCGCACTTCAAGCAGGCCGAGATCGAACGCCTGGTCGGCTCCTACGCCAAGGTGGTCAAGATCGGCAAGAAGATGGGCGACCTCATCGCCCGGTCGGTCAAGGAACTCAAGGAGTCGTCCTCGACCTTCAAGCTCGAGTTGCCGGGCAGCCGGTTCATCGCGGGGTTCGGGGAGATGCGCGCCAAGTCGGTCGTCTCGGCGGCCGGGCGCGCCGCGGGCTTTGCCGAAGCGTCGAGCGCCGGCGCGCTCGTGCCCGATGAGTCCGAGGACCCGTCCGGCTTGGTGGCTGGCCCGATGCAGCCTGAGACGATCCTCACCAAGGGCCTCCACGAAATCACCTCTCTGCTCGTCGCCGAATACACGCTGGACGATGTGCTGCGCGTGGTGCTCGAGACGATCTACCGTGCGCTTGGCGTCGAGAGAACGCGTGTGTACTTCCTGCTGAAGGATCCGTCGTTGTCCGTGGCGCGGTTCCGGTTCGGGTTCGGCCAGTCGGCCACCGAGATGAAGGGCTGGTTCGAGATTCCGATCTCCGGAAGCGAGGATCTGTTCAGTCTTGCGCTCACCGAGCAGAAGGACATCGTAGTCAAGGATGCGACGGCCATGGAGGTGCTGGCCGCGCTGCCCGATTGGTATACGCGCAACGGCGTCGCCGATCGCTATCTGGTGCTGCTGCCCCTGGTCGTCGATCAGAAGTCCGTCGGCCTCTTCTACGTGGACGGCGAGAAGGAAGTGCTGCCTCTGCTGACGCCGCCCGTGCTCAATTACCTGAAGGTGCTGCGCGGCCAGGTCGTCCTGGCCATCAGGCAGAAGGCCACCCGCGCCCCGGGACGACGGTAATCCGGCCCGGCACCCCACCACCATGAGCACCTTCGGCATCGTCGGCACCGCGCGCACCCCTGGCACCCCCAGCACCTTCGGCACCGTCCGCACCTCCAGCACCCCCAGCACCCCCAGCACCTTCGGCACCGTCCGCACCCCCAGCACCCCCAGCACCTTCGGCACCTCCAGCACCTGATTCCCATGTCCCTCCGCCTGCTGGTCATCGGTGACATCGCCTGGGATGTGCTCGTGCGGCCCGTCGCGGACTTCGTGTGGGGTGCGGACGTCTACGGGTCCGTGGACCTCCTGCCGGGAGGATCGTCGGCCAACGTGGCAGTGTGGGCGCACAGGCTGGGTGCGCACGTGACGCTGGTCGGCAAGGTCGGCCACGACCGCATGGGACAACTGATGCGGGGCCATCTCGAGGACGAAGGGGTTGCGGAGCGCGTGGCGATGGTCCACGGCGAGACCACGCGCATCGGCGTCATCGTCCGGCCCGACGGGGAGCATGCGTTCGTCACCGATCACACGCACCCGCTCCATGTCGAGGCGACCGATCTGCCGCTCGCGATGCTCGACCGCACCGATGTCGTCTTCCTGAACGGCTACTCGGTGTTCATGGCGCGGTCGGCGTCCTTCGCCAGACCGCTGTTCGACGAGGCGCGGAGGCGCGACATCCCGGTGGCGTTCGATCCCTCATCCGCCAGCCTGATCGGCGTGTACGGCGCCGCCCGCCTGCTCGACGAACTCGGCGCGCTCGACGTCCTCCTCGCCAACGAGGACGAAGCCCGCGCACTGGCGCCTGGCCAGCCGGCCGTGTCACTCCTGTCGCGGGCGCGGCTCGTCGTGATCAAGCAGGGCGGCCTGGGCGCGACCGCGATCGGGGCGACCGGCACCACCACGGCGCCTGCCGAGTCGATCAGCGCGGTGGACACGACGGGCGCCGGCGACGCGTTCGACGCCGCGTTCCTCGTGGAGTACGGGCAGCACGGAAACCTCGACGTGGCTCTCGCCGCCGCCAACCATCTCGGCGCCCGCGTCGCCTCGCGCCTCGGCGCCCAGACGTTGTAGCGTTCGCCGTCATCCAACACAGAGATCGCGGAGGATCGCCGTTGAATACGCCTCGGCGGGCTCTGCGCGCTCTGTGTCGAATCCTCCGATCACTCGTATCGCAGCGCTTCGATCGGGTCGAGGCGGGAGGCGCGGAGGGCGGGCCAGAGACCGCTGATCAGGCCGGTCACCGAGAGGATGGTGGTTGCCGTGACGAGAATCGCCGGGGAGAGGATCAGGTGGATGTCGGTCGAGCGAGACGCGTCGCCGATCAGGCTCGCGATGAACGGCAGGACACCGACCGCTTTCACGATCGCGCAGGAGAGCACGATGCCGGCCAGGCCGCCGGCGAATGTGATGGCGATGCCTTCGAACAGGAACTGCGCGAGGATGTGGCCGCGGCGCGCGCCGAGCGCCTTGCGGACACCGATCTCGCGGGTCCGCTCCTGCACCGACACCAGCATGATGTTCATCACGCCGACCCCGCCAATCATGAGCGTCAGCGTCCCGATGAACAGCAGGACGACCATGAGGCCTCCCGCCATGCCGTCGACGATGGCCATGATATCGGCGCTCGAGTCGATGCGCAGCGCCCGCTCGTCGCGTGCGTCGAACCGGTGCCGCAGCGCCAGCACCTCGCGGACCTGCTTCTCGGCGATGTTCTGCTGATCCGGCCGGACGGCCTGGTACACGAGATAGTCGAGGTACTCCTGCGCGAACATCGACTTCATCGTCGTGTGCGGGATGAACACGGACATCGAGTCGGGCCAGAAGTACGACGACAGCTGGGCCTTCTGCGCGAGCACGCCGACGACCTCGAACGACAGCCCGCCGATGCGGATGACCTGCCCGACCGGCGGGATGTTGCTGAACAGCTTCTTTGCAACATCCGTCCCGACGAACGCCACGCGGCGGTGCTTCTCGCAATCCTCGTCGTTGATGAACCGGCCGTTACCCGCCGTCTCCGAGCGCATCACGCCATACTCCGGCGCCACGCCGCGCACGCCGGCCGTCGTCGATCGCGTCCCATAGATGAGCGGCAGCGACTCGAGGTACTCGGGGCTCGCGTACTTGACCGTGCCGAGTTCGCGCAACGCCTCGACGTCTTCCACCTTCAGGAAGATCCGGCGTCCGGCCCGCTCGCCGCCCACCTGTGTGCTCGTCTGGCCGCCGCGCATCCGCGCGGTGCCGTCCGAGATTGCGTTCCGGAACCCGACGACGAGCGCGGTTCGGAAACCCTGCCCGTACGCCATCAGGATGACGACGGTGACGATGCCCCAGGCGATGCCGAGCATGGTGAGGCCGGCGCGAAACCGGTGGTCGCGAATCGCCGCCGCCGCCTGGAGCATAACTTCCTTGAGGAGCATCGGATCTCTCTCGCCCTACATCTCGTACCGCAGCGCCTCGATCGGCGTCAGCGCCGCCGCGCGCCGCGCCGGATACGTGGACGCCGCGACGCCAATCAGCGTCAGCACGCCGATGGCCAGGACCGTGGTCTGCCAGGTCGTCACCATCCCGGAGAAGCGTTCGGGCATCGGCGCCAGGTTGACCAGCGCACACAGCCCGTATCCGACCGCGTACCCCATGACGCCGCTCAACAGCGTCAACGAAAAGCCCTCGCTGAAGAACTGCCACTGCACATTCCGCGAGGTGGCGCCTGTCGCCTTTCGGATCCCGATTTCTCTCGTGCGCTCCTTCACGGCCACCAGCATGATGTTCATGACACCGATGCCGCCGAGCGCGAGCGTGATGAGGCTGACCCACACGAAGAAGGTGTGCATCGCCCCGATCATCTTCCCGAACATCACCGACTCGATGGCGGTGTTCCACATCGAGAGCGCTTCGGGGTCGCCCGGATCGAAACCGTGGCGCGGCCCGAGCACCGACCGGATGTCGGTTTCGACCGGACCCTGTGCCTCGAGGCCGAGAAACCCGCCGATGCCCTCCCGTTCGAGCCACTCCTGCAGCTGCCTGGCCACCTCGGCGCGCGGCGCGGCGATGATGGCCGACAGCGAGTCCGCGGTGCTGCCGTTCGTCGTCATCGGGAAGTCGGCGCGCGCGGCTTCGTACGGGAGGAAGAGCCGTTCGTTGTCGGCACCGGTGTAGTTCGAGTCCTGGTCCTTCTTCCGGATGCGCCCGATCACGGTATACGGGATGCCGTTCAGGCTGAGTTCACTGCCCACCGGGTCGCGCTCGGCGAACAGCTGCCGGGAGGCCTCCGACCCGATGACCAGCACGCGGCGTCCCTCGTGACAGTCCATCTCGGAGATGAGGCGCCCGCGGTCCACCTCGATCGTCCGCATCCGCTGAAACGACGGCCAGATACCGCTCAATTGGAGCGTGCTCGCGTTGAAGGGACTCTTCGCCTTCACCGCACCGCGCATCAGCTCCGGTGACACGTCCTCGAGCAGCCGCGAGCGTTCGGCCAGCAGGCGAACGTCCTGGATATCGAGACGAATCGTCCGGCCGGCGCGCGCGCCACCCGCCTGCATCGCCGTCCGGCCGTTCCGGATGATGACGACGTTCCTGCCGAGTTCCTCGAGGACGTGCTGGTTTCCGCGCTGGAACCCTTCGCCGACCGCCGACAGCAGCACGATGGAGATCACGCCCCACATGATCCCGAACATCGTGAGGAAGCTGCGCAGCTTGTTGGCTGCCAGGTTCGACCAGGTCTGACGAAGGAGTTCCATATGGACTCGGGCTTTCGACTCTGTGCCGGACGAGGACCGACGGACCCTGCGTTACTGCAGGATCACGCGATCCCCGGCCGCGAGCCCCTTGACCACCTCGGTCCTGGTACCGTTGCTGACGCCGAGCGTCACGGCCACGCGCTCGCGACCGGTCTTCGTGCCGGCGGCAACCTTCTCGGCGTACGCATTCCGCTTGGCGTCGTAGATCACGGCGCGCTCGGGCACGATGAGCGTGCGCTTGTGCTCCTCGAGGACGATCTCCGCGTTCGCCGTCATGTTGGCGCGCAGTTCGCCCGACCCGTTGTCGATCGACACCCGCACCTCGAAGTTCACGACGTTGTCCTTCTCGACGCCCATCGGGGCGATCTGCGTGACCTTCCCCTCGAACTGGCGATCCTTGAACGTCTCCACCTTGATGCGCGCCGGCTGTCCGAGGCGGACCAGGCCGATGTCCGCCTCGTCCACCTTGCCCTTGACGTACACCCTGCCGATGTCGCCCAGCACCATCACGAGCGTGGCCGAGGAGCCGAGGTTGAGGATCGAAGACACGGGGCTGCCGATCTCGATGTCCCGCGACAGGACCGTGCCGTTGATGGGCGACCTGATGGTCGCGTTGGTCAACTCCTCTTCCGTCCGGTCCACCGTCGCCTGCGCCTGCGCGACGGTGGCCCGCGCCTGGGCGACGCGAGCCTCGCTCACGCCGAGCTGCGACTTCGCGGCCGCCTGCTTGTTGGACGCCTGGTCCAGCGCGTTTCTCGCATCGTCCAGATTCTGCGGTGAGATGAGTTTCTCGCGGGCGAGTTGGTCGGCACGCTCCAGGTTGCGTTTGGCGAACAGCACCTCGGGGCCGGCTGCCTCGATCCGGTTCTTCGCGAGCTCCGCCTCGGCAGCCTTCAGATTGGCCTGCGCGCCGGTGAGCGCGGCACGCGACTCGCGGAGCCGGGCGGCCAGGTTGTCGCGGTCCAGCTCGGCCAGGATTTGCCCCTCGCGCACGACATTGCCGACCTCGACCTTCAGTTCCTTGATGATGCCGTTCGCCTTCGACTTGATCTCGACCTTGGTAATCGGCTCGACCTTGCCGGTTGCGACAACCGACCGCGCGAGATCGCCGCGCTCCACGGTCGCGAGACGGGCAGGATCGACTGCGGTCGCCGGACGGGCGAGAACCGTGTACCCGAACGTGCCGACAATGCCGAGCGTGACCACGATCACGCCAATCCACACCACCCTGCGTCGCTTTGGCATCGCCATACCCGGAACCTCCCGCAAGCGCAGGCGGCCTGCGCCGTGAAACACACGCGTCCGCTCTGCTTCTCCATACGCACGCGGCGAGAACAGGGTTCCATTTCCGTGCCCGCGTGGCAGCCGGGCCCGCGGCGTGGTAAGGTAGTGGGTATAACTCACAATTGAGAGCTCGCCGGGGGCCATCGCGGTCCGCCGGCCCAGGGCTCGTTCAGGAGATGGTGTCAGGATGGCGAAGAGCAGCAACGGGAGCAGCACCAACGGAGAACCCAAGGCCCGCCGTGCGCCGGAACGACGGCGAAGCACCAAACCCACCGCGAAGGCGGCCTCCCAGGCGCCCGACATGGCGCGATCGCAGGAACCGAGTGGCCAGCCGATCGAAAGCCCGGCGAGATCCCTGGAAGGTGTCGGGCACACGCCTGCTCCGGAAGAGGTTCGCCGGCGAGCGTACGACATCTACGTCCGGCGCGGACAGGGAGACGGGCGGGACCTGGACGATTGGTACGAAGCCGAACGCCAGCTGATGGAACGCCGACACCACTAAACGGTCCGCGGACTCCCTTTTGCCCGCAGGAGTAGCACCGGCATCCGAACGCGATGGCGGACGTGGTCTACGGTCTGCCCGTGGATCACGTCGCTCACGCCGCGGTGGCCGTGTGTCGCCATCGCAATCAAATCGACGCTCTTCTCCTCGGCGACGCGGCAGATCTCCTTCGCCGGATCGCCCATGGCCAGCAGCGCGTCCACCTCGAGGCCCTCGGCCGTGAGCTGTGCCTGCACGCGCCCGAGGTACGCGCGGTCCTCCTGCATCTCCTCGGATTCGCGCAAGTTCAGCTCGTCGTAGTGGCGCGCCGCCCATCCGTCCGCCACGTGCACGAGCAGCAGCCGCGCCCCGGTCAGTTTCGCAAGCGGCGCCACGTGCTCGACGATTGTCTGATCGGCGTCCGAGTTCTCGATTGCCACGAGGATGTGTCGGTACATCTAGAACCACCCTCTCACGGTTTCCCACAACAGCCAGGCGTTCAGCAGGGTGATCAGGGCGGCGCACGGCCACGCAATCAGCTTCAACCATGGGCCAATCGCCAGCTTCCCCATGCGGCGCCGGTCGCTCACGAACAGGATCAGCGGGATCACGGCAAACGGCAACTGCAGACTGAGGATGACCTGGCTGAAGATCAGCAGGCTCCCGCTGGCGCGCTCGCCGAAGAGGATGACCGTCATCAACGCCGGAATGATGGCCACCAGCCGCGTGATCAGCCGCCGCAGCCAGGGCCGCATGCGGAAGTTGAGAAACCCTTCCATCACGATCTGTCCGGCCAGCGTGCCGGTCAGCGTTGCGTTCTGCCCGGAGAACAGCAGCGCGAGCGCGAACACCGTGGAGGCCACCGTCGTGCCGAGCAGCGGCGTCAGCAGCTTGTAGGCGTCAGAGATGTCCGCTACGTGCTCGTAGCCGGTTCCGTGGAACGTCGCGGCGGCGACGACGAGGATCGCGCCGTTGATGAACAGCGCCGAGGTGAGCGCGACCGTCGAGTCGAGGCTCGCGAACGAGACCGCCTCGCCCCGGCTCTCCTGCGAATCGCCATACTGGCGCGTCTGCACGATCGACGAGTGCAGGTACAAATTGTGCGGCATCACCGTCGCGCCGAGGATCCCGACGGCAATGTAGAGCATCTCCCGGTCCCGAAACAGCTGCGTCGTCGGCAGGAGGCCTCGGGCGACCGCGACGAGATCCGGCTTCGAGAAGAACAGCTCGACCGCGAAGGCCCCGGCGATGCCGGCGATGAGCAGCACGACGAGGCCCTCGACGTATCGGAAGCGATGGTGCTGGAGGTAGAGAACGATCAGGACGTCGGCCGACGTGAGACAGACGCCGACCGCCAGCGGGAGGCCGAACAGCAGGTTCAGCGCGATGGCCGAGCCGATGACCTCGGCGAGGTCCGTCGCCGCAATCGCAATCTCGGCCAGGCCCCACAGCAGCAGCGTCGTCCGGCGGCTGAAGTGGTCGCGGCAGGCCTGCGCGAGGTCGCGGCCGCTCGCGATGCCGAGGCGGGCGGCGAGCGCCTGCAGCAGGATCGCGAGGAGGTTCGAGGCGAAGACGACGCAGAGCAGCGCGTAGCCGAAGCGGGCGCCGCCGGCGATGTCGGTCGCCCAGTTGCCGGGGTCCATGTAACCAACGGCGACCAGGTAGCCCGGACCCGAGAACGCCAGCAACTTCCGCCAGAAACCCGCACCAGCGGGAACGGCGATCGTGCCATGCACTTCCGGCAGGCTGACCTCGCCTGCTGAGACGTGCGACGTCAGTGGACGGTCGCCAGGAGAGGGAGAGGAGGCCACCCCGGCATTTTCGCACCGATCGGGGCGTGGAGCGAGGGAACTGGAGACAGGAGCCAGGAGGCGGGAGGCAGCAGTCAGAACGCGCCGCTGCTCGACCCACGGCTGCAAGCGCGCCAGCGAGGTTGTGGTGCGCGCCCCCGTTCCGAGGATGGAGTTCGAGAGCACGCTCGAATGCGGCGATGACCTCGTGCGGCCTGCCGGTCAGGGCGAGCAGGCCAACGACGACACCGGCACGGCGGCCGAAACGCCTCGTCGCCTCGACGGTCATCAACGCGCACGACAGCGCCCCGACGAGCGCCCAATCGGCCGTGCTATCATGACGACGGCGTGCGCCCGTAGCTCAGTTGGATAGAGCGTCGGCCTTCGAAGCCGCAGGTCGGGGGTTCGAGCCCCTCCGGGCGCACCAACCTTCGCTCATGGCTGCACGCGAAGGCGGACTCCCAACCCAAGGGTCATCCACTGCGGCGGTAGCCCTGCCTTGGTCGTCCTCCCCGTTTCTGACGGATTCGAGTTGTCCCGATGGGCTGCCGTGGCTGAGGCACGGAGCCTCCCGATTCGAGACGACCGCCACCAGGTGGATGATCCTCCCGTCGTCCGAGTTGCTGGCGCAAGCGCTGTTTCTCGGGCCTCTACGCGTTCTTCCGTGGCCTCAACTTGTCCGGCGAGACCAGGCGGCGTAAGGACAGCAGCGACTGGTCACCATCGAGGTGACCGCGCCAGCGGCCGAGAACGGCGTGGAATAGAGGCCCATGGGCAGCAGGTCATAGGCCGGCAGGGTTCGTCGTGCAGCGGGAGAAACGTGTCGAACGTCGCAGCGGCAGCTTTGCGCTTCTTCTCGCCCGGGTCCAGGCCGTGAGCGAGATCGCCGAGCACCTGGCGCGCCAGCTCACGAGCGGCCGCAGGAGTCAGCACGGTCCTCGATCCGAGCGTGTACCATCGTCCGTGACCGAGCAGCGCGCAATAGCTGTGCCTGGCGGCTCGCGTGCGTGGCCAGGTGACCAGCGGCGTGAGGCGTGAGGCGAGTAGGCGTGCTCGCAAGAGCGCGGGCGGCCGCCGGGCGCGGCGGCCGCCCCACCACAGATGGAGTCGCAGACTGCCGTCCAGTCCGCGGCGCACCGGAGTGCGTGATGGAACAGGAGGTGGTGAAGTGGGGTCGTCAGCCCTCGAGGGTCTTGATCTTGGCTTCCGTCCCACCCGCCTTGATGGCCACCTTCACCGCGTCTTCCATGGGGTCCTTGAAGGGCACCTCAATGCGTAGCAATCCGTTCACGTAGGTCGCTTCGGCCTTGTCAGGCTTCACCGGCCAGCCCAACGCCAATGCCGACACGTACTCGATGTCCCTGGCCGGCGCCAACAAATAGACGCTGTCTGCGAGAATCTTCACATCGATGGTCTCCGTTGGCGCTCCTGGGATGGCGAACTCCACGATCAGCTTGTGCTGCACACCGTCGGCGTACGCAACGGTATCAGGCGCAACCTTCATTCGTTCTACCTGCATCTCGACACCCTCCTTTTGCCCCTCTGTCCCCTTCAACCACCACGAGAATCCGACATGTCAGTAACCTACCAGCCGCGACGAGGCGCGTCTGTTCAAATACGTACACTCGTTCTCCACGGTGACACCCGTTTGATCTGCAGCCGCACGAGCCAGAACGCGCGGGAGAGTCCGGACGGCCAGGCACAACATCTCGCGGGTGTCATCGTCGTCTTCCACGACGAGCACGCGCAGCGGCGGTCGATACGCTCTGAACATGGCCCTGAGGCGACACCACGCACTGCGTGCTCCCGTCGAGCGTCTTCACGTCGTTGAGCCCGTCCGTCGCGCCGGACTCCAATCCCGGCAGGGCTTGCTGATGCCAGCCGGTCTGCCCGATAGCGGATGAGAAACTCAGGATGAGCAGCAAAGCCATCGACAGTAAGGCCGGAACCGTCGGCGCCAACTCAAATGCCTCGTCGGCCGGGAGCTTGTCTGGCAGAATGGCGTCCGGAGGTACGGCGTCCCCGCTCTCGCCAATGGAAACACCCGACCGCCAGGAAATCCGGCTACTGTTCGACGACTACCTGCGGATGTACGCCGGGCGCGACGATCGCCTCACGACCTACTTCAGCCAGGATTTCTCCGGCTTCACGGGTGGAGGGGATTTCCTGGTCAAGGACAGGGAACAGTGGGTTGCGATCACTCGGCAGGACTTCGCCCAGGTCAAGGATCCACTCCGGATTGAACTCAAGGACGTGGCCATCCAGGTGCTGGCCGACACCCTCGGTGTCGCGACCGGCTTCTTCGCGATCCACCTGCCGATCGAAGACCACATCCTGTCGCGAGAGACCGCGCGCCTCGTGCTGATCTTCCGCAAGGAGGAAGGCGGATGGAAGATCTCGCACAGCAGCATCTCGATTCCGTACCACCTGGTTCGCGAGGGCGAAGTCTATCCGCTGAAGGAGCTGGTGGATCGCAATCGGTTCCTGGAGGAAGTGGTTGCGGACCGGACGACGAAGCTGTCCGAGGCCAACGATCAACTGCGCCGGACGAATGACGATCTGACGAGAGAGATTGCGGAGCGCCAGCAGACGGCCGAGGCACTGCAGAGAAGCGAGGAACGGTACCGCTCCGTCGTCAACGCCTCCCCCGACGACATCACGATTACGGATGCCGAGGGCCGCATCCTCATGGCGTCGCCCACGGCATATGGGATGTTCGGCGGTGACCCGACCGACGAGTTCCGCGGGCGTCCGCTCACCGACTTCATCGTCCCCGCAGATCGACAGCGCGCACTGGGCCAGGTCGCGCAGAAGCGCCAGGGCGTCGTCACCGGCCCGAGCGAATACCGCGGCCTGCGCCTCGACGGAAGCACCTTCGATATCGAGGTGAACAGCGAGTTCATCGGTGACGCTGCCGGATCGCCCACGGGCATGGTCGTGATTGTCCGAGACATCACGGGGCGCAAGCAGGCGGAAGCGGAAAAGGAACACCTGCAGGCGATCAACCGACAACTCCAGAAGGCGGACAGCCTTGGCCGCCTCGCCGGGGCCATCGCTCACCACTTCAACAACCAACTCGGAGCCGTGATCGGGAACCTGGACCTGGCCATCAGGGACCTCGATGACGGAGCGAACCCGCGCGCGGAGCTCGCAGAAGCGTTGACGGCATCCCACAAGGCCGCGGAGATGAGCGGCCTGATGCTGACCTACCTGGGTCAGTCATTCGACAAACGTGAAGCGCTCGACCTGTCCGAGACCTGCCGCCGGAGCCTGCCCATTCTTCGAGCGGCCATGCCGGCAGGAGTGGCGCTCGAATCCGACCTGCCCATGCCGGGCCCGGTCGTCGTCGGGAACGCGAACCAGGTGCAGCGGATGCTGACCAACCTGGCCGCCAACGCATGGGAAGCCATCGGTGCGAGCCCGGGCGCGATCCGCCTGAGCGTGAAGACGGTGTCCGCCGAGGTCATCCCACCCACCCATCGTGTTCCGCCGGACTGGCAGCCGCAGGACAACGCGTATGCGTGCATCGAGGTGACGGACACGGGCTGCGGCATCGAGGACAAGGACATCGAGACGCTGTTCGATCCGTTCTTCTCCAGCAAGTTCACCGGACGAGGGATGGGCCTCGCGGTGGTCCTGGGGATTGCGCGCACCTACGGCGGTGTCGTCATCGTGGAGAGCGAACCGGGTAGGGGCAGCACGTTCCGCGTGTGCCTCCCGGCGTCGATTTAGCCGGCCCGTGACGCCGGCTTCATCCGGCGGTTACATGCGCCGGCTATTGTGTGATCACGGGCGCACGGATAGAGCCTGGTCAGTCGCGTCGGGAGCATCCTCCTGCGCGCCGCGGACACGGGCCCCTCTGAGCCGGGGCCCGGAGAGTACTCCAAGAGTCACACCTACATCGCTCGCCTCGACGACGACGCAGGGCCCGAGGGAGCAGGTGCACCGACCACACCTCAACGCCGAGACCTGTCGAGCGCGGCGGCCGTCCAGCAGTTGCCCGGCATGTGGCTCATCGCCGGCGTCTCGGTCGGACTGATCGCTGTCGCGGGCGAGGAGGAACGCCCGCTCGTCGCCGAACGCCTGCAACACTTCCCGCACCACCGGCAGACAGGTGACGATCTCGTCGAAGTCGGCCAGGTCTTCGAGGAGCACGCGCGCCGGCACGCAAGAGGGACACGGCACCGGACGGGTGTGGCTCCCCAATCGACGTGCTCGGTTGAACGGGACGGGGCATAGTCGTCGGGTAACAATGGTGACAATAGACACTCCCTGCGGCGACTTTGCACGGGGTGGCAGCAGGAATCGCTTGCAGAACCACGTGTTTCCGCTGGTGCGCAAGTTGCGTTGCTCACCGTGACGCATTCCTTCACCGTTCTCGCTGGGTGGTGCCTGAGAACCGGCGTCCAAGCCATGAGGGCTCGTTCCTGCGCTCTGGAGCCTACCGGCTGCTCAGCCCGCCCGCCGCCCGCAAGGGATTCCGGCGCCTATCTCACCCGACAAGATGGAGGATTGAATCATGCGCATCTTCCGTTCCGGCGTGAGCGTCATCGCGCTTGGGGTGGCGACCGTCGGCCTGGCGGTGGCCTGCTCGTGCCCGGCCGCAGCCGACCCCATCAACCTGGCCCTGAACCCAACTGCTACGGGGCTTCCGAGCCCGCTCGAATCTGACGCGGGGTGGGGAGGCGGAGGTGGATGGGCCGGCGGTCCGTGGGAAATCGTCGATGGCCAGCGAGGATACCCCGAGTGGTACCACGGCTTGGCACTTCCGTGGGATGGCGGGCAGCACCAGGCGACGATCGCGCTGGCCTCATCGTCCTGGTTCAACGAAGTCATCATCTGGCATCACAGCTACTATCCCGTCACCAACCCGTTCCTCGATTACTGGGATGGCACGGCGTGGAATCCGATCAGCTACACGCGGCTGCTGGGCTCACAGCAGGCGCTGGGGTCGCTGTCGGACATCTACTCCTTCGACGCGGTGCTCGGCAGCAAGGTGCGGTGGACGGTTCCGGCGGGCGCGGCTTTCTGTTCGGGATGTCCAAACCACGCATGGATATACGAGTTCGAGGTATACGAGGCCCAGCCGGTCCCCGAACCGGCATCCCTCATGCTGCTGGGAACCGGCTTGATCGGCTCGGCAATGGCTGTCCGCCGTCGCCGCCGGCACGAGTAGCGGGAGTGGGCCAAAGGCATGTGATGGCGCAGGCTTCCTCGCAGGCACGGTATCCGGGTCTGCGCGCCGGCACGCCACAGGGACACGGCACCGGGCGTGTGCCCTGGCCGATCAGCGACAGCACGAAACTGCTGACGCTGTGGCCGTCCTATTCGGGTCCCGCAACTCGGTTCCGTGGAGGTGCTCGTCAAGATCGTCCAGCGGAAGCGCGCGCGGAAATCCGGATGCGTTCCGGCGCCCAAGCTCGGCGGCGTCGGTGACGGTGCCGCGAATCTCACTGCCTGCGGGTGTGAGGACGGCCACGCGCGCGCGCGCCCGCCACGGTGCCGCCGCTCGGGTCCAGGATCAGCCCGGTGAGGCCACCCGGCGCCGAGATGCTGGCGGACGTCGGGATGGCGAGGACGGCCGACAGGAGAATCGCCACCAGGGCAGCCACGAGTGGGTTCCACTGGGGGCGCATACCGGTCTCCCCGCTTACTCCAGCCCAACGAGCCGCGCGGGCTTCAACGTCCACAGGGCGCCCACGTCCCGGCGCGGCCGGCCCTTGGGGAACATCTCGGCGGCGGAGGAGAACATGTAGTTCATTCCGGTCGTCAGGCTCCGGCCTGGTTCGGGGGCTGCCAGCGCCTCGACCATCAGACGGAGGAACTGGCTGGCGTTGAGCCGGAGCGCACCGACGGTCACCCACGTCGGCACCACGTTGTCGGGCACCGGCTTCCAGGCCTGGTCGTTCAGCGCCTCCGCCAGCCCTGACGCCGCGGCGGCCACTTCGCGCACGGCCACCGTCCGTCCGAGCGGTCCAAGGTCGTCGGTCATCTCGAGCGGGCCGTAGACATGCTGCAGCGTGACCGACGGGGGCCACGCGCCGTCGCGATGCCACGTTGCAAGCGCCGTCGCCAGCATCTGGAACATGTCCGCCAGAGAGAAGTACTCATCGCCGGCACGTGCCGTGAATGGTGGATAGTTCCCGGCCCTGCTCCATTCCGTCAGCAGATCGTTGGCCGCCGTCCGCAGGATCTCGAGCGACACCGACGCGCCGACGCGCGTCGGTGCCGCGTGTTTCAGATCCGCCATGGCGATGAACCGGCTGCCTGGGTTGGCGGGGAAGAACGAACCGGCCAGCCACTCGAGGACGGCATCCTCCCGTTTGAATGCCGCGTCGATTTCCTCGCGCGACTGCAGGCCATCCTGCCCCAGGTGGGCCGATTTCGGATTGTCATACGCCCACTCGATGGGCGTCGTGTAGCGCCCGCCGCCGAAACCGGGCTTGAGATAGACGTCGCTGTGAGCCAGCTGGACACGGATGACGTGTGGCCGCGAGCGATCGAGACCGTCGAGGATCTTCTGCAGCGCCTCCGGCCCCTGGTTGGCCACGACGACCTTCACGGGCGCCCCACTCGTGTTCGACAGGCGAAGCACGTTGTCCATCCAGAACAGCTCGGGCGCCGAGGTGGGCGCGGGACTCATCAATCTGCCGACGGTCGCGGCCGAGACGCCGTATCCATGGAGCAGCCGTGCCGCGTACACCGTGTTCTCCGGCACACCGGGCAGGATGGCGTCGACCGCGGAGCGGTGGACGTGGTGGACGATCTCCGAGTCACCCCCAATCTCCTGGCTCACGCCAGATACGTACGCCAGCCGTCCGAACACCTCTGCGGTTCGCATGACGCCGCCGGAGCGATCTGGATCGGGCAGCCCGGTGACGGGATCCTTGTACTCCGTCAGGAACCACTCGGCCGCCTGGCTGCGCGCCAGCCACCGTTCCGCGCCGGTCGTTGCCCTCCTCATGTTCGGCCTGGGCCACGTCAGGAAGGTCGGTTCCTGGGCGCCGTCGTAGCCCATTTCGATCAGGCCCGCCCTGGCCGACTCGCGCACCCGGGTCAGCAGACCGTTCGCCTGGTCCCTGGTCTGCAGCGCCTCGCTCGTCGTACCGGAGAACAGCATCAGGCAGGTGGGTCGGACGCCGGGATGCTGCTGGCGCAGCCTGCGCATCGTATCCAGCGTGCGCTGCAGACGCTCCTCGCTGATCTCGATGTTCAGATGATCTTCGATCGTGCTGAACAGCGAGATGTAGACCGGCTGCTTCGACTCCGGGCCGTTGGCAGCCGGCGAGGTCGTGCCGCCGGTCGTCCCGGTGCCGAGCATCGGCAGCGCCACCGCGAGGAACACCGCCGCAAGATATCCGCTCATACGTTGATCCCGGCTCAGAAGCTCACCCGCAGCGCCAGCTGAACCTGCCTTGGCGCCTTCGCCGCGAAGATCCGACTGAATGTGGCGGGCTCGTCCACGTAGAGTTCCGGCAGCTCGTAGTTCGCCCGGTTGAACAGGTTGAAGACCTGCGCCTCGAGCGTGAGTTCGCTGCGATTGCCAAGCCGGAACCTGCGCGCCAGCGACAGGTCCACCGATGCGTAGCCAGGGCCACGGAGGATGTTGCGTCCTGCGTTCCCGAAGGTGGCGGGCTCCGGCACGGCGAGCGCGCTCGTGTTGAACCAGCGGTCCGCGGTCGGATCGGAGGTCGCCGGATCGCCGACCAGGTTGGGATGATCCGAGCCGCTCTGCTGACCGGTGTTGCCCGTGTTGCTGTTGTCGAACCGCAGGAGCGGAGTGAACGGCTGCCCCGACTGCAGCGTGACGATGCCGCGCAGTTCGGTGTGACGCGTGATGATGCTGCCCGACGGCAGTTGGCAAATGAACGACGCCGAGAAGCGGTGCCGGATGTCGAAGTTCGACGGCCCCCACTGCGCGGCCATGTTCCGGCTGTCCTGCGGGAAGTTCGGGTCTCCCTTCGTGCCCAGGAACGACGAGCCGTCGTCCATCGACCTGGAGAGCGTGTAGGCGGCAGATACCGCCACACCGCTCGTCATGGGGCGGCTGAACAGCACCTGGAGGGAGTGGAACGTGGAACGACCAGCGCTCTCGATGAAGAAGATGCTTCCGTACTCCGGGTATGGCCGCCGGTCCTGCACGTCGCCCGTGCCCGGCCTCGGCTGATTCAGGTCGCGCGGCCGAATCAGGTGGCTGCCCTTCGAGCCTGCATAGCTGACGGTCGCGGTTCCGACCGACCCGAGCTGGCGCTGGACGCCGACATTCCAGTGTTGCATGACCGACGTCGTCAGATCCGGGCTCAGCGTGCTGAGCGACGGAGGCGGCGCGAATCCCCCGGTTGAGGGGAACGGGTTGGCGAGGGTCAGGAGCGAGAACTGCGTCGGGAAGTAGACCCTGAGCGTGAACTGCGGTGGGTTGAAGTACTGTGCGGAGTTCACTTCGAACATGCCCGAGTCGTAGTACACGCCGTAGCCCCCTCTCACCACCAGGCCGGCGCCAGGACTCCAGGCGATGCCGACCCGCGGCGCGACGTTGTTCCAGTCCGGCTGGACGCCCGAAGGCGAGATCGAGCCGCTGCCCACTGGGATCACCGTGCCCGTTGCAGGATCGAAGCTGGACATGTGGTTCGCCGGGTCGACGGAGGGGGTGTTGTACTCGTAGCGCACGCCGAGGTTCAACGTGAGATCAGGACGGATCTTCCAGTCGTCCTGCACGTAGGCGCTGTAGGCCGTGGTGCGCAACTGCAGCGTGTTGTCGGCCCTCGACTGCATGCCGAAGGACGGCAGGCCGAGCAGGAGGTCGCTGATGCCAGTGCCCGAGACAAAGCCGGAGAATGTCAGCGATCCTCGCGCCAGCATGTCCAGGTTGCCGTCGAGCCTCTGGTGACGGATCTCCGCGCCGAGCCGCCATAGATGTCTTCCGCGGTCGAGCGAGAGACTCTGGGCCAGCTGGAGGGTGGTGGTGTGCCGCCGGATGGGCAGGGTGATGGCGTCCCCGACCTTCGAGAACCCCGCGATCGTGATGGTCGGGTAGCCGAAGTCACGCTCGGGCACCTGCAACCAGTTCACCCCCCACAGCCGCCCGACGTCCACTCCCGCGTGCTCGGAGAGAATCTCCCGCGAGTACCGGTTGAACCCGAACCGCGTCGAACTGAACGCGTGGCTGCCGAGGACGTGCTGGTACTGCAGAAGCGCGTTGTGCGCGGGATCCCTGTAGGAGTTGCCGAAGCCGGACACCGTGTCCGTGTCTTCCGCGTATGGGTCGAAGGCGTCCACCATGCCCCTGTTGTAGCGCACGGTCAACTGCCCGGCGTTCGACAACCGGTGGTCCACCCGGATCGCCATCTGGTCCTGGTCTTCACGGACGGGCGCGTCGTGCACGTAGTTTCCGGAGAGGCCGGCCCGGTTGGCCCGCGGAAACAGATCCAGCACCTTGAGCGCGACCGGATCGATCCGGCCGGTCGGAATGATGTTGCCGGCGTAGGGCTGTCGCGTAAAGGGATCGATGACGGGCGTGGCCAATTCTGACAGGTTGCCGCTCCGCTGCAGGTCGGTCGGGACCGTCGACAGGCGCGTGGCCGTGCGCCGTTCGCGCAGGCGGTCGACGTTGGCGAAGACGAACGTGCGGTTTCGCAGGAGGGGCCCACCGACGCTGAAGCCGAACTGATTGCGTTCGAACACCGGCTTGTCCGGCGCGGTATCGAACACGTTGCGGGCGTTCAACGCCTGGTTGCGGAAGTACTCGTAGGCCGTCACGTCGAATCGGTTGGTGCCACTCCTCGTGATGACGTTCACCTGGCCGGACGCGCTCCGTCCGTACTCGGCGCTGTAGCTGTTCGTGGCGATCTTGAATTCCTGGATGCTGTCCACGGGAGGCTGGACCACGAAGCGGTTCACGTAGGGGTCGTTGTTGTCCACGCCGTCGAGCAGGAAGTTGTTGTACTCCTCGCGACCCCCGTTGGCGTGCATCGCAAACGAGCCGCGCGACGACAACTCGGAGCCCTCGGCGGGTGGATTGACCCCGGAGGTGAGCATCGCCAGTTGCAGGAAATCGCGGCGGTTGATGGGCAGTGCCTGGATGCGCCGCTGGTCGAGGATGCTGCCCAGTTCGGCCGACTCCGCTTGCATCGGCTCGAGGGGCGCGGTCACCAGGACGGTTTGGGCGATGCCCGCGAGGGGCAGGTGGAAGTCCACCCGGACCTGGCTGTTGACCGCCAGCGGCACCTGCGCGCGATGGATCCGTTCGAGCCCCTGCGCCGCCGCGGAAACGTCATAGGCCGCCGGCGGCAACTCAGCGAAGCGATACAAACCGGCGTTGTCGGTCGTGGTGGTGCGGGCGACGGCGTGAAGGTTGTCTGAAACCGACACCTCAGCATTGGCGATCAGCCGTCCGCTGGGGTCGAACACGTAGCCGCTGATGATCCCCGTGGTCACCTGGGCCCGGGCAACGACGCCGGCGCCGAGGACGAGCAGCAGCGCCAAAGAGACAGTCTTCGTGCGTGCCATTGGTCCCATGACATCCCCCTGGTTGTTCTGCTGCTACTTCTTCTCGTTCTCCTTCGGCTGTTCCTTGTTCAGGCGAACCTTTCCGGTCCACGAGTGGCCGTGGTCGTCGACCGACACGTCACCTTCCATCCGCTCGGCACCGACGGTGAGACTGAACCGGTAGGCCGCATCCTCGCCGGAGACCTCAAAGGCGAGCGTGGCGCCTTCGTACTTGACGTTCGTGATGGGCACCTGTCCCTCGCCGGGCCAGGCGAAGCCGGTGACACCCTTCGTTGTGTCCTCCAGCTTGAACGACACTTGAATGGGAGAGTAGGAGACAGCCGTCCTGATTTCTCCCGCCCATTGGCCCGACACCCGTACCTGGGGTAGCGGGACCTTGTCCTGCGCCATCGACGCCCACGAGGCACACGCGATCAGCACGATCACGGCAACGCCGGACTTCATGCGCATCGGTATCCTCCCCCGGGGACCGGGTTCAGTGATGCTCAGATAGCGGCTGGCCGGGTCCGGCATCCGCCGGAGCCCGGCCAGAGTTCAGCCTGAGACGATCGTCATCGAAACGGCGGTGCTACCGCAGCGCCCGTGGGAGAGCCGACACCTGGTTGGACTGACACAACTCGGTTTCGCCCAGCGTCGTCGGCCGGACCACGTAGTAGTAGGTCGTGCCGTTCACCACCGTGGCGTCGAAGAACACCGTCTGCGTCGCAATCGCGACCGCGATCTTGCTGTAGGGTCCTCCATTGACCGTCGATCGGTAGACGTTGTAGTGATCCGCGCCCGTCAGCGTCCAGGTCAACTGCACGAGTTTCGACTTGGCCGACGCCTTCAGGTTCGTGATGCACGCCACGCACGCCGGGTCGGTGGCGGACTTCACGTACACATACCCGGACGCCGTGCTCGACAGGTTTGGCTGGCCACTGCTCGGGTACGCCGTCGCGGTCGTATCGGTCACCTTGAGCTGGACCAGGTAATTGCCAGGCCCCTTCGCCGTGAACCAGGCCGTCACGTCGGGCTTGATGCCAATCGCGTCGCCGAACGCCGTGCCGAGGTTCCACGTGAACTGGTTCGGATTGGCGTAGATGGTATCTGCCGGCTGCCCGGGCTCGCTCTTGCCCTCGTCCGGGTTCACCGACTTCGAGCCGTCGAGGAACCAGGGCTTGGCACCCGGGCAGAGGTTGTAGGGACCGCCGGCATTGGCCGTCGGCGCCAGCGGCGGAATCGACACGATGACGGTCAGGATCGAGGAAGCCGTTGCCGGCGTGCCCGCGTTGTCGGTGACCTGGAGCGTCACCGGATAGGTGCCCAGCGCTGCCCAGGTGTGGGTCACGATCGGGCCGTGCAGCTCGAAGATCCCGTCGCCGTCGATGTCCCAGTCCCACTGAACAATGGTCTTTGCGACATCCTGGTGGAACGAGCCGGTTCCGTCGAGCGTCACGATGGCGCCGGCGACCGCCGGGTTCGGCGTGGCCACCGCGACCGCCACCGGAGCGCCGCCGGCAAACACCGTGCGGTTCAGCATGATGATCGCCGACGCGGTCTCGAACCGGTACTGGTTGCCGTCATTGTTGTGGCCGTACCAGTAGCCCCACGTCGTGTTCTGATCGTTGACGAGCGTCCTCGCGATCCCATCGGTCGGGGCGCCCTTGGACGTCTCGGCACCGTACCAGTCGATGTCAGGGACACCCGCCGTCGCCGAGTGCAGCATCTTGATGCCGTACGGGGTCGTGTCACTCGCGTCCCGGCTGCAGGCCGCCGGTGTGGGGCACGGGTGCAGCAACAGGGACTTCACGAACGAGAACAGGCCGTAGTAGTAGTCCTTCACGGCGACCGTCGCACCACCCGAGTTGCCGAAGTTGTTGCGCATCCACGTCTCGACGTTGTCCCACATCGGGTTGCCGCGGCCGACGCCGTCCATCACCATCTGGACCATGCCCGATGGGGTGACCGCGTACGGGCCCCACGGGTAGTAGCCCGCGCTGGTGTACCCGAACCCGTGCCCGTCGTAGCTGTACTGCAGCCAGACCTTGTTCCATTCCTTCACCAGTGGTGAGATGTTGACCGGCCCAGGAGGTGTGTGCTCGGTCCCCCACTCACGGAGTGCGGGAATGATGGAGATCGCGGCCCACTGGCTGGGCGAGTTGTCCGGGGCTTCGCCGCAGCTGTACCGCCAGCCACCGCCTTGTGGGCTGTTCCTGTACTGACAGTTGACGTACCCGTCCACCAGGTCCTGGACGACGTTGACGTAGGTCATGCCATCGAGGGCGGCCGGCCCGGCCTGGACGACGGCGTTTGGCGTGCCGCTGCTCACGATCGCATCGACGAAGAACCCACCCTGATAGAACGGGTAGCTCTGGTTGACGTAGATGGCCTTGGTGTTGCCGTTTCCATCAGGACTGAACGTGCCCTTGGGGTTGGTGATGGATGCGGGGATGGCACTGCCCGTCAGGCAGTAGAAGAGCTGGCGCATTCCGCGAGCCACGGTTTCCACGTACGGATTGTCCGGGTCTCCGTTCTCCAGGTGGCCGTTCACCTCGAACGCATTCACGTTGGCGGCCCAGATCGTGTAGTAGCCCGAGAACGCCGCCCCGCCGAACCTGGATCGGTCCCACGCCCCAAGTTCGCTCTCCTTGTGTGACGTTGGATCGACGTAGTGGTAGCGGTATTGCTCCTTGTGGAGTTCCCACAGTCCCTCGTCGATGGCCACGTTCACCTCGACGGACAGGGACTTCGTCTGGAGCTTGACGTAGTACGGTTTGCTGGCCGACTCGCCGGTCGTGGTGTTCTGGATGGTCAGACGGGCCGTGAACACCGTGCCGATCGTGCCGGCATACGTGTGGGTGGCTTCGACGACGTACATGTCGCTGACCGTTCCGGTCGCCACCGGCGTCCCGTCGCCGTAGTCCCAGGTCCACGCGATGTTGGCTCCCTGGACGCTGGACGTGCCCTTGAGTTTGACTGCTTTTCCAGGATAGGTGTCGTGCGGGACCAGCGAGTTGCTGGCGACCCAAGGCACGACCTTGACGCCCGGTGGGGCCGCCTGCGCCGGCGCAGCCAGACCCGCACCGACCAGGGCGATGGCCAGAAGCAGGATGAGTCCCATCGACCGACGGTTGTGAGCTCGGTCGCTGTGCATGTTGTCTCCTCCTCGGCTCGAGCAGAGGCGGTCAACGCGAATTGTGAGCGGCGGCCTCGTTGGGACGACACGACGCGACGAAGCAGACGGCCGCCTCGCATTGGCGACCCTGCTTCGCCGCGTCCGTGGAACTGCGGCAGGGCGGGTGCTGGGGCACCCGTTCCTGCGAGCATCCGACTGACTACTTCTTCTTGCGCCGCCCGAGGCGCGCAAGACCGATCAGGCCCGTGCCGACGAGCAGCATCGTGCTCGGTTCGGGTACGACGCCGGGACCGGTTTCGACGATGTCCAGGGTGCTCGAGTAGTAGATGTCCTGGCCCTGGGTGCCGGCCGGCAGCGGATCGTGCTGGTTCAAGAAGAAGGCTGATGCCGGCAGGGTCTCGCCGATGTGGAACGTCAAGACGGCGCGGTGGTCCGCGTCGAGAGAGAAGTTCCACCCCAACGCCATCGCCACGTCGAATAATCCAGGTGAGCCCACGTGGTTTGTGTTGTCGAGGGCGCCAGCCGTGATGTTCGGGTACAAGCTACTGAGCGGCACGCAGTGGTCCCACACCAAGGGGTCGCATCCGGGCACATCCATCTGATATGACTGCCCGGCCACTGGCGCTCCGTGAACCACTCCCCACTCGTTGTCCCACGGGTTGTTGTCACCGGTGATGTCGTGGTCGAAGTACCCGATGAGCGAGTAGTTACCGGGGGTGCTCAGCGACACGACGATCGTGCCGAGTCCGGTCCCGAAGTCGAATCCAGCCGCGTTGACGTTGCCTGGGAGGATCGGGTTGCCGATCGCGTCGTAGGTCGCGCTGTTGATCTTGAGGATCCAGTCATTGAGTCGGATCGTGTCGGCTGACGCCGCCGACGCGCCGAACCCAAGAACCAGGACCGCGCACAAGACGAGAACGAGTTTCCTCATATGAGTCTTCCTCCAAGTCGAGGATGGCTGCCGACAAACGACTGCGCCGGCCGATTGCCGCGAGGCACGGGCCGGCCGTCCTCTGCACGTCGGCGCCAAAGGCGGTGCGCGGCCAGTCCATTCCATGGACAAACGGCCTCCGCTCGAGGGGAGTGGTGTTCCTATGGGTTCGGCCGACTAGATGGACGACGAACGCCGAACGGCGAACGCCAACGACGCGACCGTGGAGAGAAACAGGCAGACCGCACGCGCGGATACGAGCGCTCGACCCCATTGCGGCGGCGGCTGCCACGCGGGGCTCGTGAACCTCGACTCCAAGGCGTCCGCCGGGATGGACGCGCCAGGGATCGGGCCTCGCGAGCGACTCCGAACGTCAAGCTGAAGCAAGAGTCCAACCAGGCGGGCCGCTGGACACCCGTATTTCGTATGTTTCAGTGTCTTCAAGTAGATACAGTGCAATTGGTGCGCAGCGAAAGAAACTGAAATCACCCCTCAGGTTGACTTTCTTGGCAGATTCTGCCGAGAGGCTGAATTCGCTACCGCGTCAGCGTGACGACCGCACGGTCATTCAGGGTCGAGCCAGCCGCCAGACGGCATCGGCGATCCACCAGGCGCCGACCAGGCGGAAGACCCAGAGCGTGCGGCCGATGCCGAGCAGGGCCAAGTTGTGGCTCGGGAAGGGGCAGCGAAGGGGACGACGAAGAACGGCGCGGAATGACGAGGCGGCGCGGGCGTGCGACGTGCATTCGGTGGAGCGAATCGGAGGCACCGCGAAACTCCCCGACAAGGTGGACCTGATCGATTCCGACGGCATGTTCCGGGGAGCCACGATGTGCTTCGACAGTGCCCGCCAGCCGATCTGGATCGTCAAGCACGAGGGGCCGGCAAACGAGCTTCGCGGCGTCTTGGCGTCCGCCTTTGTCGGTGAGGTCCTCTGGACCGGCCAGCTGAAGTCCATCCGGGTCGACCCGAAGACCGGAGATGGCCGGCTCGAGTTGATGCTGCCGTAAGCTGGAGCTCTTCCGAAGGGGATGATTCTGATCGATGCGGCCGAGGCCCAGGTTCTCCCAGTTGGACTTCGGCACGAACAGCAGCGCCTGGATGGCGAACGGCGCGTCGGCGGGCTACGGTGCCAGCACCCGCTCGAGCAGTTCGTTGAGCCTCGCCAGCATCGCCCGCGGATCGTCGAGAAGCCCCGCCGCCACCAGCGCGTTGTCGAGCAACTGCTGCGCCACCTTCACCGCCAGGACGTTGTCCGACCCGCGCATCTTCTGCAGCCCGACGATGATCGGGTGGCGGGGGTTGACTTCGAGATCCTGCTTGGCGTCAGGCACCTCGTCCTTGTCCTTCTGCACCGCCCTCAGCATCCGCCTCATCCCGCTGGTCATCATGCGATCCGCGTCGACGACCACCGCGGGGCTGTTCACGAGGCGCTTGGACGGCCGTACGGCGCCGACGCGGTCGGCGAGCGTCTCCTTGAGCCACCCGGCGAGTGCCTCGGCATCGAAGTCCGAGAGCCCCACGCCGGCGACGAGCGGATCCGCCACGGCGAGGTCGGCCTTCTCGGCAGCCCGCAGTGGCTTCCTGTCGAATTCGTGGAGGTGCTCCATCACGAACTCGTCGATCGGATCCTGGAGGAACAACACCTCGTAGCCGCGTGACTGGAAGACCTCGAAGTAGGGGCTGCTCTCGGCCGCCTCGCGGCTCGGCGCCAGCAGATAATAGACGTCCTTCTGATCGCCCCGCATCCGCTTCACGTAATCGGCCAGCGAGGTGAGCGTGCCCTTCGGTTGCGCGGACGATTCGAAGCGGAGGAGCCTGCCGAGCACCTCCCGGTGCACGAAGTCGGTGGCCACGCCCTCCTTGAGGAAGCGCGCGTACTGCGCGTAGAAGCTCTCGTAGAGCGCGGCCTCCTTCTCGGCGGTCTCGTCGAGGAACTTCAGGAACCGCCCCGTCAGCACCTTGTTGATCTTCTCCAGCAGGGCGCTATCCTGCATCGTCTCGCGCGAGATGTTGAGCGGCAGATCCTCGCTGTCGACCACGCCCTTCAGGAAGCGGAGCCATTCGGGGAAGAGATTCGGCGCGTGGTCCTGGATCAGCACCTTGCGGCAATACAGGTTCACGCCGGGCTCGGTGCGGCCGAGGCCCAGGTTCTCCCAGTTGCTCTTCGGCACGAACAGCAGCGCCTGGATGGCGAGCGGCGCGTCGGCGGTGAAGTGCAACCGGAGCACCGGGTCTTCGTGATCGTGGCCGACGTACTGGTAGAAGGCGTTGTAGTCGGCGTCGGGGACGTCGCCCTTGTTCCGGGCCCAGATGGCCTGAATCGTGTTGAGGCGAGAGCCGTTCAGTTCGATCGGGAACTGGATGAAGCTCGAATAGCGCTCGACGATGCGCCTCGTCGTATCGGTCCGGGCGAACTCCTTCGCATCGTCCTTGAGATGAACGACGACCTGTGTGCCGCGCGACAGATCGGCGGCCGGCTCGATCTCGAAGCCCCCGGCGTTCTCGCTGGTCCAGCGCCAGCCCTGCTCGTCGGGCAGGGACGATCGGGTGAGGACCACCACCTTGGTGGCGACCATGAACGCCGAGTAGAAGCCGACGCCGAACTGTCCGATGAGACGCGCATCGGGACGCTGATTGTCGGCCAGTTGCTTGAGGAACGCCTTCGTCCCCGAGTGCGCGATCGTGCCCAGGTTCTCCACCAGGTCGCCGTGCGTCATGCCGATGCCAGTGTCGGCAATGGTGATGGTGCCCGCCTTGTCATCGGTGGTCACCGAGATCGCGGAGCTGACATCGGGTTGGAACACCGTGCTCCCCGACGTCTGGAGGAACCGGAGTTTCTCGCACGCGTCCGCCGCATTGGACACGAGTTCGCGGATGAAAATCTCCCGGTCGGTGTAGAGGGAGTGGATGACGATGTCGAGCAGTTGCGAGATTTCGGCTTGGAAGTGATGTCGTTCGCTCATGGTTCAGTGATTGGCAAGAGTGGGCTGACCCGGCTGTTGCAAGGCGCGCAGGTACTCCTTGCAGGCGAGGCGCGCGCGAACGAGGTCGCCGTGCTCGAGCTTCAGCGATTGGGCGATGCGGCTGATCTCGTTGTCCTCGACCCCGGTAATCGACTGGAGGGACATACCGTATCGTCTCACAGGGCCGGGGCGACACAACAGGAGATACGTCCCGTTCGCCGTCGGCGCCCACCGTCACGCGCCCCGTTTCGATCACGAGCGGCGAGCCGCCCTGTGACGCTGCTCTGGGCGGCCACGAGTCCAGGGCCCGACCGCTTTCAGTCATCCACGGCCGAGCGCGTTGATTGCGGCGAGGTCGGCGAACAGGCGGGCCGGTTGTTCCCACCGCGCGCCACCGCGTGGCTCGAACCGACCGGGCGGGTGTGCGCCGGCCACCAGCCGACGGCCGTCGTCGAGCGAGCCGATCGTCCCCGCCGAGATGGCCTGCACCAGCAGGTTCCCGGTGGCGGTGGCCTCCACGGGCCCGGCGAGCACGTCACGTCCGGACGCATCGGCCGTTGCCTGATTCAGGTAGCCGTTCATCGACCCGCCGCCGACGACGTGAATGCCCGGAACGGGCCGACCCGTCACGCGCTCGATGGTTGCGACCGCCGCCGCATAGCGGAGGGCGAGCGAATCGAGGATCACCTTTGTCAGCCGCACCGGGTCGTCGACGTCGTCCTGCCCGGTCGCCGCGAGCGAGGTGCGGATCGCGCGCACCATGCTGCCTGGCGCAAAGAAGCGCTGGTCGTCCGGGAAGATGACGCCGGCGAAATCCGATACTCGAGCAACGGCTGCGATGAGCGCCGTCAAATCGTGCCCCCGGCCTTCTGCGGCCCATTCGCGCCGACACGACTCGAGCAACCACAGGCCCATCACGTTTGTCAGCAGGCGCACGCTCCCGAACACGCCGGCTTCGTTCGTCAGGCCTGCCTCGGATGCCTCCGCGGTCAGAAGCGGCGCATCCCGTTCCACGCCGACCAGCGACCAGGTGCCGGACGAGATGTATGCCCAGCCCGGAGCGAGCGGCGTGCCCGCGACGGCGCTGGCCGTGTCGTGCGTGCCGGGCGCCACCACGGCGGCGGGTGCGACGCCCAGCCCGTCGCAGAGTTCCGGCCGAAGTGTGCCAATGGCGGTCCCGGCATCCACGACGTCCGACATCAGGCCGCGCGGCAGGCTCAACCGATCGAAGAGCTGGTCGTCCCAGCAGCGAGTACCGGCAGCGAGCAACTGGGTGGTGGATCCGTTCGTCCGCTCCGTGACGATCGACCCGCACAGTTCGTGATGACAGAAGTCGGGGATGAGGAGGAGGTGGCGTGCACGCTCCGGCAGCCCGTCCCGCACGTGTGCCCGGAGCTGGTACAGGGTGTTGAACGGGAGAGACTGGATACCGGTGCGCGCGAAGAGTTCGTCACGCGGCACGGCGGTGAAGACCGAGTCCATCGCACCGGACGTTCGTTCGTCGCGGTAGCAGACCGGCTCTTCCACGAGGCGGCCGGCCTCGTCGAGGAGGGCGTAGTCAACGCCCCACGAGTCGACGCCGACCGAGGTGATCGGTGCGCCCGTCGACGCGGCCGCGTCGTGCGCGAGCCGGAGGCCCATGCGGATCCCGTCAATCAGGCCCGCGACGTCCCACCGCAGATGCCCGTCGACGCGGCGTGGAGCATAGTGGAAGCGGTGCACCTCGCTGACGTGGAAGCCCGTGGCATCCGCACCGCCAATCAGGGCCCGTCCGCTGCCGGCCCCGAGGTCGATCGCGACATGCCGAGCGCCGTGTGTGCCGATTGGATGCGCAACGCCCACAAATGCTCTCCGCGGCTACCTCGGTGGTCGCGGCGGTTGGCCGGCGACGAGCGCCTCGCGCGCGCCGATGCCGGGCGCGTCTTCCTCCGCCGCGCCTTCATGCACACGCATCCGGAACGCTTTGCGAATCACCCTTCACTCCCCTCCGGGCGCGCTCGGGCGCGGGAGCCGAATTCGACGAACCGGAGGACGCGGGGCCGAACGGTGCCCCCCACGATAACTCAGGGCCAGAACGGGATCCAGCGTGCACGTCGCGCGCAGGGAGTTTCACCGTCCGAAACACTCTGCAGACCGCCGGAGCGGGAGCTGCCGATGACGAATCGCCTTCCAGCAAGCCGGCCAGCGCCACGCCGGCGATCGCACCATCGAGTACGCCGCACCGCCCGACGTGATGCCGCTCACGCTCGACATCCATCCTGCCGGCCACTCCTCGTGCTGGCTCCAGGAAGACGATGGGATGAGCCCCGAGTATCAGAGGCAGGTCGTTGCGCAGACCGAACTCACCGCCGACCTGCGGCCGGGTGCGTTGACGATCGAGGTGCACGCGCCCACCGTGCCCTTCCACGTCGATTCGCGGGCGGTCGATCGGTGGTGACCGTTTACGGGTGTGCGCCCAGGTAGTTCCCGTAGCCGACGACGATTGTCGACAACAGCAATGTGGCCACGCCCAGCCGGAGCAAGAGCATCGCCTTGCCGCTCGCGCCGCGCCACTCCCTGAGGATCACACCCCACATGGTGGCGAAGATGATGATGCTGGCCATGTGCACGGTCCAGCTCGAGAACTTGTACGCGCCCATCTGCGTCTCGCCCATCGAGTAGAAGAAGAACTGCAGGTACCAGAAGATGCCGCCCATGGCGCTGAACACGTAGTTCCACAGCACGGGCACCGGCGTCTTGTCCTGGCGGCCATCGGCGGGGATTCGTTTCGCGGGCTCGCCCTCGCCGAAGCCGGGGGCGAGCGCGGTGGACGGCGACTCGGCGCGGATCTGGCAGCTGAAATACTGGAACCCGGTGCGGTTCTTGATGTTGAGATGGATGCACCAGAAGGCGTTGGTGCAGAATCCTCCGGCCAGCACGACCACCAGCACGGGCAGCCCCTGCCAGATGGCATCGGTCCCGTGCTGCATGGTGATGGCCTTGATCGGGTTGCCTGACGCGAGTCCGAAGGCGAAGCACGCGCTGAAGACGCCCGAGACCGCGGCCACCAGCACGCCCTTCCGGAAGTTGAACTCCACGACGTTGCCGAGCTTCTGCTCCGCCGGCATTTCCACCTCCTTCTTCCGTCCGGCGAGCCCGGTAATCAACACGCCGGCCAGGCAGATGAAGACGCCAGCCAGGATGACGTTGCCGTGGAAAGGAGTGATCAGCTTCGCGGTGAATTCGCCCCTGTACCACGGCTCGGTGAGCGTGCCCACCACGGCGCACCACCCGAGAACCATGGCCATGCCCAACCCGACGCCGAGGTACCGCACGGACAATCCGAACGTGAGATTCCCGATCCCCCACAGCATGCCGAAGAAGGCGCAGTAGGCCAGGGTGCTCGGGGGCGTCTCTTGGAGGACCCCCATCAGGTCGTTGGTGTTGAGCGCCGCCATCATCCACGGCATGATGATCCAGCTGAAGAAGCCGCCGGCAAGCCAATACGTCTCCCAGGACCACCGTCTCACGAAGCGGTAGGGCACGACGAAACTGCCCGAGGCCAAGCCTCCGAGCCAGTGGAAGAACACGCCGAGGAACGGGTTGGGAGACATGGGTACGTCCTATCGTGATGGTGTTGTCGCCCGCGCGGCCGGCGCGGCGACAAGTCGGATGGGACCGAAGAGACCGGCAGGAACGGGCCGCACCTTGTCCATGTCCTGGGGCTCGAACCGCGTACCGTACCGGAGGCTCAGCAGCGTGTGGTCGGGCAGCGCGTGCCCGGCCATGTAGTTGATCGCGAGGTTCGCGACGTCGATGCGGATGACGTTGGGGCCCGACCGCAGGAACGGGGTCACGTCCAGGGAGTACGGCGGGCACCAGACGGAGCCGGCGCGCTGGCCGTTCACGAAGACGACTGCAGCATCACGCACGGGCGCATCGAGCCACGCCTGCATCCGCGCCTTCGGGCCGCCGACGTCAATGACCTTGGGCGCGCCGAGATCGAGGCGGAGCGACTGTCCGCGTCTCAGCATCGCCGCGGACACGTCGACGGTCTTCTCGTACCTGGCGACCCCCGAAAAGAACCGCGTCGCCTCATCGTCGGTCCAGGATCGCAGCGTGGCCCACTCCGTGGGCGCCCCCGTCGGACCGAAGGTCACCCGCCAGCCTGAGCTGATGTCGAGGGGCGGAGGGAGCGTCCCGGATCGTGGGGGACGTCCGGCCGTCATTCCAGCCGCGCCCATGGGGAACACGATCACCGTGGACTCATACGGCGCGAGGTCGAGGGCCAGCGTCGCGCCAGACCGAGGCGTTGGGCGACGAAGATCGACCGGCGCACGCTCCCCCGTCAACGGGTTCCACTGCTCCACCCCACGAGCCGGGACGCGGAATGTCGCGTCGAACGACTGGCGTACGTTCGACGTGTTGGCCACGAAATAGATGTCTCCCGCCTCGGTGCGCCGGTGCACGAACCCGATGTCCCGAGCGCCGGCGGACACCGCCATGTCGGGCAGCAGGCGGGATCGCAACGCCACGCCGAGATTGGCCTCTTGCTCGACGAGCAGGCCGGCCGGTGACGCACCGCGGAACAGGCGATCAGCCGTCGTACGGATCTCGTCATGGTCCGAGGGCGAGGCCAGGTAGCCAGGCGCCAGCGCCGGTGTGCGCCTCGTCGCCACCACGCACACGCCCTGCTTCGCGAAGGACTCGAGCGCACGAATCGTCCGGACCGGCATCCGTTCGACATCCGGGATGACGATGGCGCGATAGCGGTTCCGACCGATCGCGATGTGGCCCTGATCAACCCGCGCCCGTTCGGCAAGCACGGTGTCATCGATGAAGTCGAGATTGAACCCCGCGTCGAGAACGGCCGACACGACGTCAGGCCCGAGGCGCCGGGCCATCGCCTCGATCAGGCTCCCGACCTTTCCCGGCGCGAACCGCGCCCAGGCATCGTCGTTCGGCAGGTAGACGGCGACGTCGTTCGCCGGCCGGCCCTGGCGCAGCAAGAAACTCGTCCGCTGCAGGTAGCGCGCGAGGTCGGGCATCACGATCCACCAGGGGTTCTTGTCGTTGAAGACGCCAGCGGCGTAGAACCGCCACCCAGGATACGCAACCCCGTCGGCGGTGTACGGCCACCCATGCCCGATCAACTGGTTGATGCCCTGGAGGAAGTGCAGGTCGGCTTCCGCCTTCATGTCGAGCGGTGTCGCCATGAACGTCGGCGAATGCAGCCATGTCCACGTCTCGGACGATATGACCGGCCGGTCGTAGAGGTGCCCGATCGACGCTGCCCACCGCGACGCGCGTAGCGTCTTCCACTGCGCCCCTTCGCCTTCGGGGAGATCGACGCCGGCGTTGCTCGAGATGGTGGCCGGGGGGATGCCGTATCCCTGGAGCCTGAACCGCGTGCCGTGGCGCCGCGCCCACTCCTGAACGGGCGCAAGGAAGCGCTCCGTCACGAGTTCGGTCAGCGTCTGGCCCCAGTCGTGGCGAATCGCGGCCGTGGTCGGCCCGGCATCGAGTACGAGCGCGGGCAGCAACAAACGCAGGTCGTAGCCGCGGCGAGCCCGAAACGCCTCGAGGAGATCGTCGGTCCAATCGGACCCGTAGACTTCGAGGCTGTCGCAGAACACCGCGTACGGCGGCGCGGCGCCGAAGGCCGACAGCAGGCGATCGCCAACCGCCTGCAGATAGTGATCGACCGCGGCGCGATCGTAGTGGTTGAGGACGAACCCTTCGGCGCCAACGGCGGGGCGCTTCACCATCATGCCCGTCCGACTGCTGATGAAGAACAGGACCTCCCGGGCGCGCGGCAGACGATCGGGCAACCGAACGATCCCGTCGGCGATGGGGGTGACTTCGCGGAGGCCGTCGGTGGTGGAGGCCGGCGAGGACGGCGCCAGAAACGCTGCGATGAGCCGTTCGCCAGCGCGAATGTCGGGCGCGGGCACACGATCGACGCCCGAAGCCACGGCAACACGCTCGACCCGCAACCTGCCGGCGGCCTGGCTGATCCCGACCTGTGGGCCGCCGTACGGCCATCCGCTGCCCACGGTGAGGTCGACGCGCAGGCCGAGCTCTTTCGCCGTTCGAGCGGCGAAGCGCACGTCGTCGATGAAGGCGTCGGAGAGAAACGGGTGGGTGACGAGGTGCTGCGCGGAATCGTCGAGCACCAACGGATACACCGGCTGGATTTCGAACCCGCCGATGCCGCCGTCCTTCATCAGGCGCATTTCGCGCTCGAGGCCCGCCGTCGTGACCGTCGGCCCGAACCACCACCACCGCATCATGATCCGCGCCTCGTCTGGCGGCGTGCGGAACTGGCGTGCGAGGTCGGCCAGGGCGGACGACGCGGCCTGCGCGGCGGATGGGGGCGTGTTCGTGATCTGCGCGAGAACCGGACGACTCGCGCTCGCCGCCAGCAACACGGCGGAGATGACGGCGGCCGACGTCGCGGTGCGAATGCCTGTCAGGCGCATGGTATTGTGTGGAGCCTGCGCGTGTCGGGACGACCGCGCAAGCAATCACACGACGGACTTGATCGGGTACACGTCGCGGGCGGATCGTCGCGTGTTGGACGCTGGTTCCTCAACCATGGACGTTTTGTATAGCACAACTCCTGACCGCTGTCATGCGGAGCGAGCTGGGGTCGGTGACGTTTCTGTATGCAAACCCCTCCTCGTGTCGTTCGCCGGGCTTGCCCGGGCCGGGCGCGAAGCGTGACAGTGTCGATCCTGCCGGAGGGGTGGCCGTAGCGAGGCAAGGGGGGGACACGTCATGGCGATTGCGTGGAATGCGCTCATCGAGGCTGACAGGGACCGATCCGGCGCGGCGCTGGACGACGACTACGACCACCTCGGGCGCCAACTGGCGCGTCGCGGCATCGACATCGCCGCGGTGCAGGCCCGGGCCGCGGCCTTCGTCGTGGCTGTGCCCTCCTGGGGTGTCGCCACGGGAGGCACACGCTTCGCACGGTTTCCCGGGCCAGGCGAGCCCCGCAACGTCTTCGAGAAGCTCGACGACTGTCAGGTGGTCAACCGGCTTGTCCGCATCGCCCCGGATATCTCGCTGCACATTCCGTGGGACGAGCCGGACGATCCGGACGCGCTCCGGGCGTTTGCCGCCGAACGCGGACTCACCCTCGGCACGACCAACTCCAACACGTTCGAGGATCAGCCCGGTCAAGCGCAGTCCTACAAGTTCGGCAGCCTCTCTCACACCGATCCGGGTGTGCGCCGGCAGGCCGTGGAGCACAACCGTCACTGCCTCGAGTTGGGTCAGAAACTCGGCGCGCGCGCACACTCGGTCTGGGTTGGCGACGGCGGCAACTTCCCGGGCCAGCACCACGTGCGCCGGGCGCTCGATCGGTATCTTGACAGCCTCAGAGCCATCTACGCCGTCCTGCCGCCGGACTGTCGGCTCTTCATCGAGCACAAGCTCTACGAGCCGGCGTTCTATTCGACGGTGCTCAACGACTGGGGCGTCAGCTACTACTGTGCCCGAGAACTCGGCGACCGGGCGTTCTCGCTGGTCGACTTCGGCCATCATGCGCCGAACGTGAACATCGAGATGATCGTCGCCCGCCTCATCCAGTTCGGCAAGCTGGGCGGCTTTCACTTCAACGACAGCCAATATGGCGATGACGACCTCGATGCGGGATCCGTCAAGCCGTTCCAGCTGTTCCTGGTCTTCAACGAACTCGTGTGCGCGGAGATGGAGCAGGTGGCCGGCTTCGATCCGTGCTACATGCTCGACCAATCGCACAACGTGACCGATCCAATCGAGTCACTGATGGTCAGCGCCATGGAGGTGCAGCGGGCCTACGTGCAGGCATGGCTCGTGGATCGTACGGCGCTCCACGCCTGTCAGGAGCGCAACGACGCGATCATGGCGCTCGCCACGCTGAAGCAGGCCTTCACGACCGACGTCGCCCCGATACTCGCCATGGCCCGCCGCACCCGGGGCGGCGCGATCGACCCGGTGGCGGTCTATCGGGCGAGCGGCTATCGGCAGCGCGCAGCGGAGGAACGCCCCGCCGACGCGCGACGCGGAGGCGGGATCGTCTGACGGCAGGGGCTCCCGATTCCGGTCCCTACATGAACTCGCGGAACAGTTCCTTCGCGGGCCCCGGGATCACGGCCTTGCCGACCAGGATCCCCTCCTCGGATGCCACCGCGGCACCAGCCGCGACGGCGGCTTCGACGCTCGCGATGTCGCCCGTCATCAACACGAAGCCCTTGCCGCCAATCGCCATCGCCAGGTGGACTCGGAAGAGCACCACATCGGCGGCCTTGGCCGCCGCGTCGGCAACTTCCACGATGCTCGACGCGGAGAAGGTCTCGATGAGCCCAAGCGCACTGACCCGCTCCGGCGCCGCATCAACCGACAAGCCGATCGCGGGGAACACACTCGGGTGCACCTTGGTGACGACGCGCCGTTCGATGAGCGACCCGCCGCAGAGCGCCGCTCCCGCGTCCACAGAGGATTGCACGGAGGCCACCTCACCGCCGATGACGATGAGGTACTTCCCTGAGCAGATGGTCCGCGCGAGCAGCAATTCCACGCTCGCCGCTTTGAGCATCGCATCCTGTGCCACGTAGCCAACGGCGATGGAGGCGACCTCGACCAGTCCCACCGACCTCAGCTTCGACACGCCAGCCTCCCTTTCACCCTCACGCCTCAATCACCACGGCGTCGCCAACCGAACACACGACGCCCGCGATGCTGGCGTGAATCCGGGCTCCGAGCGCACCGGCCGCCGGAGCCGCGACGAGATCACTCACCGAGACACGATCGCCCGGTCGAACAACGGCCACGGCAGGGGCGCCGGCGTGCTGCTTGAGCGGCAGCACCACGCGGCGTGGTGCGACGGCGAGATCCTCGAGCGGCCCGACGTTGTCGAAGTCGGTCAGGCCGAGCCTCGACATCAGGCGGCGCATCGGCACACGCCGGTCCGCCGCCAGCGGATGCGGCACCACGGATTCTGCCGTTCCGGACCAGGACAGCCCTCTCTCACGTGCGACCGGCTTCGCCGCCGCGCACACGTTCTTGGGGTCGAGGTTCTCCGGGCACGAATAGAGGCTGCACAGGTTGCACTCGCAGCAGTAGAGCGTGCTCGCCACCATCGACGTCGGGCTCGGGGAGAATCCCAGTGACTGCATCGCCCGGTGCGGCTCGATCGGATGGCCCATGAGGTAGCGCGGGCAAAGGTCCGTGCAGAACCGACACTGGTCGCACGCAGACCGGCCGATTCGTGCGATTTGGCGCGGGGTCGCCCTGTAGCGGCCTATGAGTGGGTGCGCGGTGGGCAGGACGATGAGGCCGCCGAGGGTCTTGGTGACGACTTCATCGAGCCCGGAGGCGAGCCGGCCCATCATCACGCCTCCCATCAGCACGTCGAATTCAGCCACGGTGGCCCCGCCAGCCCGCGCGAGGACCGCACCGATGCTCATCCCGACCGGGACGCGCAGGGTGACCGGCGCCCGAACCGCGCCGCCAACCGTCACGTATTTGTGGGTGACCGGCTCATTCAGGCCGACGTTGACGAGCGTCTCGACATTGGCGACGACCGTGTCGACATCCTTGGGCAATCCGCCAGGCGGGATGACGCGACCGACAGCGTCGTAAACCAGCAGGAACTCGTCGCCGGCCGGGTAGCTGTCGCGAAGCGGCAGGATGCGCACACCCGACGGAAGCCTGGGCGCCAATCCGGACATCACGTCCGAGTACTTCTCCTTGATCCCGATGATCCCGATGCGAGCGCCGACCAGCCCCATCGCCGCCGAGAGCCCGCGCAGCATCGGTTCCGCGAGATGGGAGAGGAGCTCTCTGTCCTTGTGCAGCAGTGGCTCGCACTCGGCGCCATTGACGATCATCGTCGAGACGCGGGTCGCCAACTTGGCGGCGGTGGGAAATCCGCCGCCGCCGGCGCCGACGACGCCCAGTTCGGCGATACGTTCGAGCGACGTGGCCACGGGTGGAACTGGGGACGGCCCGCTGGATCTATTTGGCATCTCTATGACCACTTTCTATCATATTTGGTCATTGTTGTGACCGATAGAATAGATAATCTGTTTGACATCTGTCAATCAGGTTCGTATCATCATGCCGATCGCAGGTTGGGAACAGTGAACAGATAAGGAAATAACACGGTATCAGCCTCCATCGCTGGACGGCGCCAAAGACGTCATTATCTGTCACTATCTGTCATTGCATGAACATCCTGGTCGCCAACATCGGGAGCACATCGTTCAAGTACCGACTGTACGCGGTCGAGCGCGACAGCGTCCTCGCCCAGGGGCGGATTGAACGCATTGGACAGCCCGGGAGCGCCTGTCCGGACTATGAGGCGGCCATCGAGCAGTGCGTCGCCGGGATCGCAGGCCAGGGCAAGCCGCTGCGACAGCTGGCCGAGCTGGCCGCCATCGGTTTCAAGGCCGTGCATGCGGGCCCGGTGAGCGGCGCGCGCCTCATCGATGCCGAGGTGCTGGCGGCCATGGACGAGTTCGCGTTCTTCGCGCCCGCGCACAATCCCCCTTACGTCGCCGCGATGCGGTCGTTCCAGCGGGCGCTCCCCGACGTGCCGCTCGTGGCAGTGTTCGAAACCGCGTTCTTCGACCGGCTCGACGAGGCCACCACCACCTATGCGGTCCCGCTGGGGTGGCGCGACGAGCTCGGCGTGCGCCGGTACGGATTCCACGGCGCCAGCCATCGCGCCGCCAGCGAGCACACCCGCTCAACGCTCGGCGCGGGCCTCCGCCACATCTCCTGTCATCTCGGCGGCAGCTCGAGTGTGGCGGCCATTCGCGATGGCGTCGCCATCGACACCAGCTTCGGCATCTCGCCGCAGTCGGGCCTGCCGCAGAACAATCGCTGCGGTGATCTCGACGTGTTCGCCGCCCTCTTCGTGATGAAGAAGCGCGGTCTCGGTCCGGACGAGATGGCGCGGGTGCTCGCCACCGAGTCCGGGTTGGCCGGCCTCAGCGGCCTCAGCGGCGACATCCGCGATCTCGATGACGCCGCCGCGGGCGGCCACGCGCCTGCGCGGCTCGCGCTCGATGTGTTCGTGCACGCGGTCCGCCACTACGTGGGAGCCTTCCTCGTGGAGCTGGGCGGCGTCGATGTCGTGACCTTCTCCGGCGGGATCGGCGAGAACAGCCCGGCGATTCGCGCGGACGTCTGCGCCGGTCTCGCCGGGCTCGGCATCGCTCTCGACCACGGCCTCAACCAGGCGGCCCGCGGAGAGGCCAGGATTTCCTCGGCCGCCTCGCGTGTGGCCGTCCTCATCGTGCCGGCCGACGAAGAACGGATCGTGGCGCGCGCCACCGCCGACGTCGTGGCGCGGAGGATCGGCGTGTCGGGAGGCAGGGATGGCCACTGAAAACTGCGTGGCATTCAGCCGCGCGCTCATCGAAGACATCGTGCGCCAGGTGGCCGCATCCAGGTTCGGCCCCGGCGGCCAGAGCGGCCCGAATCCGCTCGTCGTGCATCCATCGGCCCGGCACATGCACGTGAGCCGGGAGGACCTCGATGCGCTCTTCGGCCCTGGCTACGAGCTGACGCCGGATCGGCCGCTGTACCAGGAGGGGAACTTCGCCGCGAAGGAAACGGTGACGCTCGTCGGTCGCCGCGGCCGCGTGATCGCGAACCTGCGCATCCTGGGGCCGCTTCGCACGCGGTCGCAGATCGAGCTGGCGTTCTCCGACGCGATCGGCCTCGGCCTCGAGGATGTGCCGCTCCGTTTGTCGGGCGACATCGCCGGCACACCCGGCGCGTACGTCATCGGGCCGGCGGGCATGGTCCACCTCCGCGAGGGCGTGATTCGGGCGGCCATTCACGTGCACATGAATCCCGCCGACGCCGACCACTTCGGGGTGAAGCACGGCGACGTCATGGCGCTTCGGGTCGGCGGCGATGCCGGGATCGTCTTCGGCCGCGTACACGTTCGCATCGATCGCAACGCGCGGCTCAACGTGCACATGGACACCGATGAGGCCAATGCGTGCGCGTTGCACCAGGCCAGGGAGTTCGAACTCATCAGCGAGAAAGGGGGCGAGCGATGAAATCGGATCAACAGGAACAGGGGCGGGCGACGAAGCCGGCGCTCGGGATGATTGAGACACGGGGGTTGGTGGCGCTCTTCGAAGCCGTCGACGCGATGCTGAAGGCGGCCAACGTGACCTTCACGACCTGGGAGCCGGTGGGCTCGGGTCTGGTCACGGCGTTTGTCGAGGGCGAGGTCGCAGCGGTCAAGGCCGCGACCGACGCCGGCGCCGATGCCGCGAAGCGGCTCGGAGAGGTTGTGAGCGTCGTGGTGATTCCGCGCCCGCACGACGACTTGAACGGACTCATCGGCACACTCGGGCCCAAGCCTGCCGCAGGCAGCGTGGCGTAGACGCGGGTTCTCAAGGGAGCTGGATCATGGTGGAAGCACTCGGATTGATCGAAACCAAGGGGCTCGTCGGCCTGGTGGAAGCCACCGACGCGATGTGCAAGGCGGCCAACGTCAGGCTCACGCGGACGATGCAGATCGGCGGCGGGTACGTGACGGCGGTCGTGCGCGGGGATGTGGGCAGTGTCCGGGCGGCCGTTGACGCCGGCGCCGCCGCAGCCAAGTCGGTCGGTGAGCTGGTGGCCTTCCATGTCATCACTCGCCCGCACGATGGCCTCGTGGACGGCATGCTCTCGTAGACGCCGGGAGGGCGAGATGGCACAGATGGCAATTGGCATGATCGAAACGCACGGACTCACGGCATTGATCCAGGGCGCCGACGCGGCGCTCAAGGCCGCCGATGTCACCTTCAGGGGGTGGAAGAAGGTGGGCAGCGGGTTGTGCACGGTGTTCTTCGCCGGAGACGTGGCGGCGGTGAAGGCCGCCGTCGATGCCGGCGCCGTGGCGGCGCGGACCGTTGGCGAAGTCGTCAGCGTCCACGTCATTGCGCGTCCGCACGACGATGCGATGGCGACCTTGCCGGGCTAGCCGGCCGCTGACCGCGCGTGCTGGAGGGGGGCGGCGAGGCCTCGCCTGGCAGGTTCCGCGCGGCTCATCCGTCGAAAGGAAGGGACCATGTTTCTTGCGAAGGTCGTCGGCAGCGTCGTGGCGACGCAGAAGCACGCGAAATTCCAGGGCATGAAACTGCTGCTCGTTCAGCCCTACGTCGCCAAGGGCGGCGTCGTGAGCGAGTCCGGCAGTTCCGTCGTCGCGGTCGACAGCGTTGGCGCCGGGCTGGGGACGTTCGTCCTCTTCACGCAGGGAAGTTCTGCGCGCCTCACACCGGCCACCAAGGACAGCCCGACCGACGCCGTCATCGTCGGCATCGTCGACACGATCGAGATGGGCGGCGCGAAGGTGGAGATGCCGCAATGATCGACCGGGATCGCGTGGTGGCGGAAATCGCCCAGGAGGTCGTGGCGCGGCTGTTCGCGCACGCCGGCACCACGCCGGACAACGGCGCACGGACCGCGTCAGCCCGGGCCGGCGCTGCGCCCGGAGGCGCCACTCGGCCTGCCGTCGCGCCATCCTCGTCGAAACGGGCGGCCATCGGCCACGGCGTCTTCGCCACCGTCGATGAAGCCGTGAGGGCCGCGGCCTCCGCGCAGTCGCGCGTCGCGGAAATGAGCCTCGGGGATCGCGGGCGCATGATTGCCGTCATCCGACGGCTGTGCGAAGAGCACGCAGAGGATCTCGGCCGGATGGAACTGGCCGAAACGCGCATCGGCCGGCTCGATCACAAGATCGCCAAACTCAAGGCGATGCGCTACGTGCTTGGCGTCGAGGTGATGCGAAGCGAGGCGCGCAGCGACCAATCCGGCCTGTGCCTGATCGAGCGGGCGCCGTGGGGTGTGATCGGCATGGTCCTGCCCGCGACACACTCGGTGCCCACGATGGTCAGCAACGCGATCAACATCCTGGCCGCCGGCAACACCGCCGTGTTCAGCCCGCACCCCGCGGGCGCGGCCGTGGCCGCGTACGCGCTGGCCATGTTCAATCGCGAGATCGAGCGCGAGGTCGGCGTCGTCAACGTCATCACGACCGTCGTCGAGCCGAGCATCCAGTCGGCTGAGGAGATCTTCCGCCACCCGACCGTCGCGCTCTTGTGCGTGACCGGTGGCCCTGCTGTCGTCAAGGCCGCTGCGCAGTCCGGCAAACGGGTCATCGCGGGAGGACCGGGGAACCCGCCTGTGGTGGTCGACGACACGGCCGATCTCGACCTCGCCGCCCGATCGATCATCACGGGTGCGGCTTTTGACAACAACCTGCTGTGCATCGGCGAGAAGGAGGTCTTCGTCCTCGAGGCGGTCGCCGACCAGTTCGCGGACGCTCTGCGGCGGGCCGGGGCCGTGCAACTGGACGGACGTGCGATCGCGAAGCTCACTGAAGCAGCGTTCGCGTTCGACGGCCCGGGGAAGGGCTGCGGCCGTGCGCACGTGAAGCGCGACCTGCTCGGCCAGGATGCAAGCGTGCTGGCCGCGGCCGCGGGCGTCCATGTCCCCCCGGGGACAGACCTGCTGTTCGGCGAGACCGGGGAAGCGCATCCCTTCGTGCAGGAAGAGCAGATGATGCCGTTCCTGCCGGTCGTGCGCACGCCCTGTATCGACGCGGCGATCGCGGCCGCGCTGGCCGCCGAGCACGGCTACCGCCACACCGCGGTCATCCACTCGCGCAACGTCGAACATGCGACGCGGATGGCGCGCGCACTCAATACGACGTTGTTCGTGCAGAACGCGCCTTCCACCGCGGCGCTCGGCGTCGACGGCCCCGGGTACTTCAGTCACACGATCGCCACACCGACCGGCGAGGGCGTCACGACGCCGATGACGTTCACCCGGGAACGCCAATTCACGATCGGTGGCGCACTGCGCGTCGTCTGACGAGGAGATATGTTCCTGGCGCGCATCGACGGAGTGCTGACGCCCAGCCGCAAGCACGCGGCCCTCGCCGCCGTGCGCTTCCTAATCGCCCAACGGGTGGAGGCTGACGGCCGAACGAGCGGCGAACCGCTGGTCGTGCTGGATCGGTTGGGCGCCGGGCGGGGATCGACCGTGCTCGTGTCAACCGACGGCAACGTGGCCCGCGAGTGGCTGGGCAGGAACGTGCCCGCCCGACTCGTGGTGGTGGGTCTCGTGGACCACGTGCACGCGCCGGGCCAACCGGGCGGCGGTGCGCGGTGAGGCTCGGAATCGTGCGCGGCCACGTGGTGTTGTGCCTCGCCGCCCCGGGACTCGCAGGAACGACGCTCCTGCTCGTCGAGCCGGTGACCGCGGAGAATCTCGAGGCGCGAAACGGCGAGGGTGGCGGGCGTTCCGTGGTCGTGGCCGATCGCCTCTCGCCCGGCGAGGGGGAACTCATTGGAATCGTGGAGGGCGCCGAAGCCACCAACGCCTACTATCCGGGAACGGCGCCGGTGGACGCCTACTGCGCGCTGGTGGTCCGCGACTACGAGTTCAAGCCCCCGCCGGCGGACTGGAAGCAGGGAACGGAAGGACACTGATGGAACCGATGGATCTGACGGCGTACGGCGTCATCGCGATGAAGGACGTCGACACGGCCGTGCGCGAGGGGGCCACCGAGATCCTGACGCGCGAGCGGGTCGTCTTGACGCCTTCGGCGCGGGAAGCCGTGCTAAGGCACGGCATCGTGCTGCGCGCGGTCGATCACGATGCCTCGTCTGGCGTGCGCGCGCGACGAACACGATCGGGTGCACCGGCAGGCGCCGCAACCGATGCCGCCGTGCCCACCGTGCTTCCCGCCGCTCCGGCCGAACTCTCGACGCGGCCTCCCGTCAGCCGGGCCGTCCGCGACCTGTTCAATTCGCCGGAAGCCGTTGCCATCAAGGACGAGATCGTGACGACGGGACAGAAGCTGTGGCGCCGGCAGTTCGTGGACGGCAACGGCGGCAACATCTCGTATCGCCTCGGGCCAAACGAAGTCATCTGTACGCCGACGCTGCTCAGCAAGGCCGACCTGCGCCCCGAGGACTTGTGCCTGGTGGACCTCGACGGCAACGAACTCATCGGCATCCGCGCCCGGACCAGTGAGATCTTCCTCCACCTCGCAATCTACAAGGCCCAGCCGAAGGCCAAGGCCGTCGTCCATTGCCACCCTCCGCACGCGACGGCCTATGCGGTGATCGGCCGGGTGCCGCCCTCGGCGGTGATTCCCGAGTTCGACGTGTTCGTGGGACGCGTGGCCTACGCGCCGTACGAAACGCCCGGGACCAAGAAGTTCGCGCAGACGGTCCTGCCCTTCGTGCAGAACTACAACACCGTCCTGCTCGGCAACCATGGCATCGTCTGCTGGGCCGACACGGTGACGCACGCCGAGTGGTACGCCGAAGTTCTGGAGACCTATTGCTGGACGCTGACGATCGCGTCGCAGCTCGGTGTGCCTTTCTCGAGGATTCCCGCGGAGAAGGAAGCCGACCTCCTCGAACTCAAGCAGCGCCTGGGGCTTCCCGATCCGAGGTTCAATCCGGAAGCGTGCCGGCTCCGAGAGATGGCCGCCGAGGAGCCGGGCGCCATCGTGGTTGCGCCTCCGCCGGGCTGTGTCTACGATGAGAGACCGCCGGACGAGATGGATCTCGACGCGATCGTGCGCGACGTGACCGAGGCGGTGGTCACCATACTCGAACGACGAGGCTTCAAGACATGAATCGGACCGGCCGGCACCTGCGCATCCGCCAACTCCTCGAGCGCCAGGAATTCGTCGACCTGGAATCGCTCTGCCGCCTGCTGGACACCTCCGAGTCGACGATCCGCCGCGACCTCGTGGAACTCGAGCGCCAGAGGATCGTGAAGCGCGTGCATGGCGGCGCGCTCGCCGTCCAGCCGCGCGATCATCTCCTGGATCACGACTGGCAGACCAGGCGCCAGTCGGACGAGAAGCAGCGCATCGGCCGGCTGACCGCGACCCTCATCGACGAAGGCCAGACCGTCATCCTCGACGGGGGATCCACCGTGGCATGCGTGGCGGGCGAGCTGGCCGACCGGTCGGTGCATGCCATCACGAACTCGCTGGCGATTGCCCAGCTCCTGAGGGCCTCGCGCAACGTCGAAGTCACCTTGACGGGCGGCTATTTGTTCCCGCGGCTCGAGGTCATGCTGGGGCCGCTCTGCGAACGGATGCTCGCCAGCGTGGCCGCCGACGTGCTCGTCATGGGAATCGGGGGGATCACCAGCGCCGGCTTCAGCAACAACAACACGCTCGTTGTCGGATCCGAACTCCGCATGATCGAGGTGTCGCGCACCGTCATCATCGTGGCCGATGCCACGAAGTTCGGCCGGCCCGGGATGGTCCCCGTGGCTCCGCTGGAGATCGCCGACGTGGTCGTATCGGACTCGTCGCTCGCGCTGGAGTACCGCCAGATGCTCGAGGACCACGGCGTCAGGCTCCTCCTCGCCTGAGGACGCGCCGGCCTCCGGGATTGGCCGCCACGGTCCCCGGGTTCCTCGCGGCAACTTCCGGTTGTGCCCAACAGCGGAAACGCATATAAGGCTCTGAAGAGAGACCTCTCCCTGGGCCACGCGGCGACTCATCATGGAGCACACGTCGATGCCCGCATCTGAGTCACTCTACGCTGGCGCGACCGCTCGCGACGACAACCGGCGGCTCTTTCCCATCGAGCTCTCCGCGACCGGGAGGGTGTCTTGGATCGCCCTCGTCGCCGTCGCCTATTTCCTCGCGGCGCGGTTCGGCCTCGCATTCGTGATGGAACCCGAGGGCATCGCTCCCATCTGGATGCCCGAGGGCATCTTCCTCTCCGCCATCCTGCTGACGCGTCGAGAAGTCAGGCCGCATGTCGTCGCCGCGCTCTGTCTCACCGACTTCGCGGCGGAGTTGCTTGCCGGAACGCCGCTCCGCGTCAGCGGCCTCTACGCGCTCGTCCTGACCGGTGACGCGCTGCTGAGCTTCTGGCTGATAGTCCGGATCGCGAAGTCTCCCATCACGTTCGGGAGGACTCGGGACGTCGTCTGGTTCCTCGCCCTCGCCGTCATAGTCAGCAACGGCCTCACGGCGCTCGCGGCCGCCGCGGCCTCCGAGTTCATCCCGGGGGCGTCGTTCTGGCTGTCGTGGCGATTGTGGGCGACATCAGACGCCATCGGCAACATCCTCGTCACTCCTCTCCTCGTCGTCTGGGCTTCCCCGAGGCCAGGCAGGGCGGCGACCTGGAATGCAACGCGGACGATAGAGGCGGCGGCGCTGTTCGCGGCGCTCGCCTCGCTGAACTTCCTGGCCTTCGGCTACCTGTCCGGATCCGGCCTGTTCTTCCTCCTGCTGCCCTACTCCACCTTCCCGTTCCTCATCTGGGCCGCCCTTCGATTCGGAATGCGTGGTGTCACCGCGGCCCTGGCGATTCTGGCTGCGATTGTCATCCCGTTCGCCGCCGCCGACAGGCTCCCGACCTTCTACTACTTCGGGACACTCGTGAGCGACGTGATCATCGTCCAGCTCTTCCTGGCCATCATGGCGATTCCCGCGCTCTTCCTGGGAGCGAGTGTGGCCGAGCGGAAGGAAGCCACCGAATCGCTGGACGAGCAGCACGCGAGGCTGAACAAGGCCGAAGAGATCTCGCTCGTGGGAAGTTGGGAGCTCGATCTGAGTACGAACCGCCTGATTTGGTCGGATGAGGTCTACCGGATCTTCGGATTCGCCCCGCGATCCGTTGAAGTCACGTACGAAATGTTCCTCGAGGCCGTCCACCCGGAAGACCGGGCGGGCGTCGATGCCGCGTACGCCGGTTCGCTCCGGGATCGGCGGGACGAGTACGAGGTCGAACACCGGGTCGTCCGGCGGGCGACGGGCGAAGTCCGTCACGTGCTCGAGAGGTGCCGGCACCTTCGGGACGCCTCGGGGCGAGCCGTGCGATCGGTGGGCATGGTGCACGACATCACGGAGAACCGGCGGGTCGAGCAGACGCTGCGCGAGAGCGAATCGCGGTTTCGCGCCATCTTCGAGGATTCGCCGATCGCCATCTGGGAGGAAGACCTCTCGACCGTCAAGGCGCGCTTCGACGAACTACGCCGGTCGGGCGTGACCGATTTCCGGGCGCACCTCGATCGGAACCCGGACGAGGCCTCGCGCCTGACGGCCAGCGCGCGCGTCCTCGACATCAACCAGGCCGCCGCCAGGGTTCTCGGCTTCGAGAACAAGGACGCTGCCATCCGCGATATCCCGCGCCATGTCACCGCCGAGTCCCTTCAGGCCTTCAAGAATGGACTGATCGCCCTCGCGGAGGGCCGGACGCACTTCCACGATGAGGTTCCGCTCCTGACCGCCGATGGCACGACGGCGGTGTTCGACGTGACCTTCGCCGTCCAGCGCGGACACGAAGACACGCTCTCGCGCGCCCTGGTTTCGTTCGTGGACATCACCGAACGCCGGCGTGCGGAGGCAGCCGTTCGCGAGCGAGACAAGTACATCGAAGCGATCCTCGAATGCTCCCCTATCGGGTTCGCCGTCAACACGATTCACGATGGCAGAATCGTGTTCGTGGGCGGAAAGTTCGAGGACATCTACGGCGTCCGGCGGGGCAGCGTTCACTCGGTCGAGGAGTTCTTCGAGGAGGTCTACCCGGATCCGACGTTCCGCGAGGCCATGCGCGCCCGCATCGCCGCCGACATGGCCAGCGGCGACACCGCCCGGATGCGCTGGGAGGAGATTCCGATTACCACCGCCGACGGGGACAAGCGGTTCGTCACGGCGATCAACATCCCCGTGCCCGGCCAGAACCTCATGGTGTCCACCGTGCAGGATGTCACCGCGCGTCACCGGGCCGAGGCGGCGCTGCGCGAGAGCGAGGAACGTTTCCGCACGCTCATCGAGCAGGCCGGCGACGCGTTCGAGTTGCTCGATGCGGAAGGGCGGTACCTGGATGCAAACACCGCGGCCTGCCGGCAACTGGGATGTTCGAGGGAGGAACTGCTGCGCTCGACGGTATTCGATACCGACCCCCTGCTGACCAGGGAACACTACGCGACAACATTCCAGGCGCTGATGGGCAAGCCCGCGGTGACGTTCGAGAGCACCCACCGGCGATTCGACGGAACGACGTTCCCCGTGGAGGTCTGCACGTCGGTCACCCGGCTGGGAGACGACCTCCGGGCCGTGACGCTCGTTCGCGACATCACCGAGCGCAAGCGCGCGGAGCAGGAGAAGGAGAAGCTGCTAGGACAGCTCATGCAGTCGCAGAAGATGGAATCGGTCGGGCGACTGGCCGGCGGCGTCGCACACGATTTCAACAACATGCTGAGCGTCATCCTCGGGAACGCGGAGTTGGCCATCTCGGATCCGGCCGTGAATCCGCCCGTCCGGGAGTGCCTGCAGCAGATCCAGGCGGCCGCGGTCCGATCGGCGGACCTGACCCGGCAGTTACTGGCCTTCGCCCGCAAGCAGACGATTGCGCCCAAGGTCCTCGACCTGAACGACGCCGTGACGGGCATGCTGAAGATGCTCAAGCGGCTCATCGGTGAGGACATCGACCTGGCATGGAAGCCGAGAGCGGACCTGTGGCCGGTCAAGCTGGACCCTGCCCAGATCGACCAGATCCTGGCGAACCTGTGCGTCAACGCCAGGGACGCCATCGCCGGGGTGGGCCGGGTGACGATCGAGACGGGGAAGGCCGGTTTCGACGAGTCCTACTGCGCGACTCACGCGGGCTCACTGCCCGGCCAGTTCGTCATGCTCGCCGTCAGCGACGACGGCTGCGGTATGAGCCAGGAGGTCCTCGACCATCTCTTCGAGCCCTTCTTCACGACGAAGGACTTCGGCCATGGCACCGGACTGGGCCTTGCCACGGTGTACGGGATCGTCAAGCAGAACGACGGATTCATCAACGTCTACAGCGAGCCCGGTCAGGGGACCACCTTCAAGATCTACCTTCCCAGGTTCCAGGCCGAGGAGGTCGAGGAGGTCGTGGCACCGGAGGACCGGGCGCCCCGCCGCGGCACCGAGACCGTGCTGCTGGTGGAGGACGAGGGGATGATCCTGAAGCTCGGCGCCACGATCCTGGGCACGCTTGGTTACTCGGTTCTCGCGGCCCGTACGCCGAGCGAGGCGTTGTCGATCTCCGCCGGGCACGAGGGGCCGATCCATCTCCTGATCACCGACGTGGTGATGCCCGAGATGAACGGACGCGAGTTGCGGGATCGGATCCTGGCCGAGCGCCCTGAGACCAGGACGTTGTTCATGTCCGGCTATACCGCCAACACGATTGCCCACCACGGCGTCCTGGAGGACGGCATCCTGTTCCTCCAAAAACCGTTTTCGATCAGGAGCCTGGCCGGCAAGGCCCGCGAGGCGCTCGATCGGTGAGGCACGCCCCCGCATCGTGACCCGCGAGGTCCGGGAGCAGAGGCTCTCGCGGTCAGTACGCCGGCACGATGCGCCGCATGATGATGTCGAGGGTCGCCATCCACTGAGCGGCTGCCACGGCCGAGCCGACCCCCTGCCAGCGGTTCGTCGCGGTCACCACCAGTCCCACGCGCGGTACGACGACGATGAACTGGCCGCCGAAGCCGTTCGCGAAGGTGAAGTCCGATCCGGCGGTCTGGCCAGTCCACCATCCAAAGCCGTAGCCCGACGCATACGCCTGGGCACTCGTCGCCATCTGCGTCCGTGTCGCGTCACGAATCCAGCTGGCGGGGACGACCTGCCGTCCGCCGGCCTGGCCGCCCGCGAGGACCAGGTTTCCGATGGCCACCATGTCCATCGGCGTGAGCCTGAGGCCGGCCGCGGCGTTGTTGTAGTCCTGTCTGTCGACCTCCCACTGGCGCGACCCGATGCCGAGTGGCCCGAACAGGCTGTCGCGCGCGAAGTCCGCGGTGGACAGGCCGCACGCCCGCGTCAGAATCGGCGACAGCACGTGGTAGGCCGCCGAGAAGTAGCTGAAGCGTGTGCCGGGCGGGGCGAGCAGCGGCTGATCCCAGACGTACGCGACTTGGTTCGGCGCCGCCGCCCACCGGTTGTACTCACCCACGTCGGCCAGTTCGTCGCCTCCAATCCCGCTGGACATCGTCAGCAGATGCCGCACCGTGACCGCCGCTCTCGCGGGGTCCGACGGGCCGAGCGGACCGAGTAGTTCTCCGACGGTCTGGTCGAGCGAGCGCAGGCACCCTCGATCGAGGGCGATGCCCACCAGCAACGAGACGACGCTCTTGGTGCCGGACCGTATGTCCTGGGGCGTGTCCGCCCCTCCACCGTTGGAGTACTCCTGGCGGTCGATGACACCGTCGTGTGCAACCACCAGGCTCGTCAGGTTCACCTGCTGCCTGGCGAACGCATAGGCCGCATCGAGTGCCGCGGTCGTCCCGCCGCCGCCCGGACTCGGCGATGCGGAGGAACTGCCGCCGCAGCCGATTGCGAGTCCCAGCACCGTCGTGGCGCCGATCAGCCCCAGACACCCGCAGCCATTCATCGACATCGGTCCGTGCCTCCTCCGACGTGCCGTCCGGCAACGCCCGTGCCACCGACCTCCATTCTGAACCAGCGACCCCGGCTTGGCCATGTCTCGCGGCCGCGTGTACGACCCGCCGCCCGCGTGCGGCAGCCCGGGCGGTGTCCTCGAGCACAGCTACCAATGTGCCCCGACAGCGCCGATCGGCTGGAACAGCCGTTCGGCGGCGTACTCGTCGAAGGGACGACCAGTGGCAGCCCCCACCAGGGCCGCGAGCAGAATCGGCGCGCCGCTGACGTACTCCGACCTGGTTCCCGGTGGCTCACGCATCGGCCAGTCGAGGATCAGGCGAATCCAGTCGCCGCGGCGGAGGCGCCTCCCTCCCATACCACCGACGAGCGGCGCCGAAAACGACAATTCGCACGCCGCCCGCAAACCCGGGAGCCCATCCAACCGTCAAACTGGTGTTCACGATCCTCGGCGAACATTCATCCTCGGTTTGTCGTCTATGAAAAGCAGGCTGCTCGCCACGTCGGCCGATTTGTCTTCCCCGCCGCTCCCTGCCGGAGGTCCGTGCGTGAATTCCCGTTTCATTATTGCTCTCTCCCTCGTTCTGCCGAGTCTGGCAGGCGCCCCGGTCCTGGCTGGTCCCCCGACCGCCACGCCGTCCGGTCGCGCCGTGAACAGGATTGAGGCCGCGGAGATCCCCAATGGGCCCGCGAACGCCGTCAAGCTCGACGGTGAATTCAACGAGAGCGCATGGGAGCGGGTGGAACCTGTCCGCGGATTCGTTCAGCGCGACCCGAAGGAAGGCGCGGCGCCGACGTTCCAGACCGAGGTCCGCGTCCTCTACGATCGGAACTACCTGTACGTCGGCGTCCGGGCGTTCGACGACGACCACCAGAAAATCGTCGGCATCCGTACCCGACGCGACGAAGACTCGCCGTCCGACTGGATCCGCGTGATGATCGACTCGTACTACGACCGGCGCACGGCGTACGAGTTCGCGGTCAATCCCGCTGGCGTGAAGCAGGATCGGTACTGGTTCGCCGACTCGAACAGCGACTCGAGCTGGGATGCCGTGTGGGACGTGTCGGTGAAGCGCGACGACAAGGGCTGGACGGCCGAGTTCCGCATCCCGTTCTCGCAACTCCGCTTCGAGCCCGGCAAGCGCGACACCTTCGGGTTCGCCGTGCTGCGGCAAGTCGGGCGGTTGAACGAGACATCGTCATGGCCGCTCATCGCGAAGAGCCGGTCCGGGTTCGTCTCGCAGATGGGCGAGTTGGCCGGCCTGAAACTGGTCGGGGCGGCGAAGAAGCTCGAGATACTCCCGTACTCCGTCGGCCAGATCCAATCGCAATCGGTGGATGGCGCCAATCCGCTGGTGAGGTCCACCGATCCGTCTGGCACGCTCGGCGTGGACATGAAGTACGCCGTCACGCCCGGCTTGACGCTCACCTCGACGATCAACCCCGATTTCGGCCAGGTCGAAGCCGACCCGGCGGTCGTCAATCTCACGGCATTCGAGACCTTCTACCAGGAGCGGCGGCCGTTCTTCGTCGAGGGGTCCGGCAACCTCCGGTTCGATCTCGACTGCAACGACGGGCGGTGCACGGGGCTGTTCTACTCCCGCCGGATCGGGCGCCGACCGCATCGCGGCCCAGACGCGCCAGACGGCGGGTACGTGGCGACGCCGACCACCACGACGATCATCGGCGCGGCCAAGCTGACCGGGCGCGCGGGGGCCTTCGCAATCGGCGCGCTCGACGCGGTGACCGCCGGCCAGGACGCGCGGTTCGCGCAGGGCGTCGGCCGCTGGTCCGAGACCGTCGAGCCGACGACCAACTACACCGTGGTGCAGGCGAAGCGCGAATGGGCCAATCAGTCGTCGCTCGGGTTCGCGGTCACGAACACGGCGCGCCGGCTCAACCAGGACGTCAGCTTCCTGCCGTCCAACGCGACGACGGGCGGCGTGAACTGGGATTGGCGGCTGAAGGATCCGCGCTACTCGGTGACCGGCTACTGGGCGGGAAGCTCGGTGCGTGGCAGCGCGGAGGCCCTCGACGAGGTCCAGCGCAGCGCCGTCCACTATTTCCAGCGGCCCGACGGGGACTATCTCGGGTACGACCCCACGCGCTCGTCGCTCAACGGCCACGCCGGGTCGGTCGGCTTCCAGAAGATCGGCGGATCGAGGGTGCGATTCAGCTTCAACGGCAATTACAAGACGCCGGGCTTCGACGTCAACGACCTCGGATACCAGCGGCGCGCGGACGAGATCTCGCAGTCCGGCTGGGTGCAGATCCGGTGGGACACGCCCACCAAGTTGTACCGGAACGTCAGACTCAACTTCAACCAGTGGGCCGGCTGGAACTTCGGCGGCGATCCCCGGTTCAACGGCACGAACGTGAACGCGCACGTCGTGCTCACGTCGAACTGGTCTGCCGGCTCCGGCTTCAACCTGGAGGCTGCGGGCGTGGACGATCGGTCCACGCGCGGCGGCCCGGCCTTGCGTTCGAAGAGCGGCGGCAACATCTGGTACTACGTGCAGAGCGACAGCCGGAAGGCGGTCAACGGCGCGTGGCAGGGGTTCGTGTACCGCGACCAGTCGGGCGACACGTCGTGGGGGTTCGATCCCGAGATCACCTACCGCCCGACGGCGTTCCTCGCGGTGAGCGGCGGCGTGCACTTCGAGCGGATGAACGACGATACGCAGTGGGTGGAGAACGTCGAGAACGTTCTGTCCACCCGCTACGTGTTCGGCCGGATTCGCCAGACCACCGTGGGGCTGACGACGCGCTTCAACTACACCATCACGCCGAACCTGACGGTGCAACTCTACGCCCAGCCGTTCATCTCGGCCGGCGCCTACTCGAACTTCAAGGAAGTCGTGAAGCCGCGTGCGGCGACGTTCGGCGGCCAGTTCGCGCCGTACGCCTACGGCGGCGAGCCCGACTTCAACTACCGCTCGTTCCGCATGACCAACGTGGTCCGCTGGGAGTACAAGCCCGGCTCCGCCCTCTACATCGTCTGGCAACAGGTGCGGGAGGACACGGCGTCGATTGGCGCCTTCCGGTACCGCCAGGACCTGAACGATCTCTTCGCGCTGCCGGCGACGAACGTGTTCCTCGTCAAGTTCTCCTACTGGCTGAACTTGTAGCGGCCGAGAGCCGGCTCATCGCCCGGGCGCCACGACGTGCCCGACCCGCGCCGGCGCTGGCTCCACCCTCGGTGTCCTCGGTGCAGGTGGCGGCGGTTCGCTTCGTCTCACTCAGAATATAGCCGTTGACACTATATTCTTAGTGGCTATACTTGGCGCATGGCACACACGGCCGCTGACGTCGATGCCCTCCTGCCGCTCCCTCCCGTGACCTTCCACATCCTGATCGCGCTGGCCAAGGACGATCGCCACGGCTACGCGATCATCCACGATGTCGAAGAGCGCACGGGTGGGGCGCTCCGCCTGAGCGCTGGCACACTGTATCGATCCATCCAGCGTCTGCTCGAGCAGGGCTTGATCGTCGAGACTCGAGATCGCCCCGCGCCGGAACTCGACGATGAGCGTCGTCGGTACTATCGCATCACGCTCTTCGGCGCGGCCGTCGCTCGGGCCGAGGCGCGGCGGATGTCCGGGCTGGTCAGGATGGCGCGGGCCCAGGGGCTCGTGCTGGGGAAGGCATGATGCGCCTCTACTCCTGGCTCCTGCATCTCTACCCCGCGTCGTTCCGCGCCGAGTACGGCGGAGAGATGCGCGCGATCTTCGGGACTCGTCTTCGTCGAACCTCGGGACCGCTCGCGACGCTCCTGCTGTGGGCGGAGACGTTCGTCGAAGTGGCGTCGAATGCGGCGGCGGTGCACTGGGACATCCTCCTCCAGGATCTCCGATACACCGCGAGGACCCTGGCTCGCACGCCCGGCTTCACGCTCACCGCCATCTCCGTCATTGCGTTGGGCGTCGGGGCGAACACCGCCGCGTTCTCGGTCGCCGACTTCGTGATCGTGCGCCCGCTCCCCTACGCCGACGCCGACCGGCTGGTGAAGCTGTGGGAAGCTCCGCCGGATTACAACCAGCTCGAGGTCGCGCCGCCGAACTACCGCGACTGGAAGGCGAGCGCCACGTCGTTCGAGGCCATGGGCGCGTACTACGGGACCGCGGTCAACCTCGTGGGCGAAGGCGACCCGCAGCGCCTGCAGGCCTCCACGGTCACGGCCGACCTCCTGCCGATCCTCGGCGTCCGGCCGATCATCGGTCGCCTGTTCAGCGCAGCCGAGGAGCGCGAGGGCGCGACCGGGACTGTGGTGGTGAGCTACGGACTGTGGCAGACGCGGTTTGGCGGCGACGCGGGGCTCGTCGGCCGCCGCGTTCTGCTCGACGGCACGCCTCGCGTCGTCATCGGGGTCATGCCGCAGACGTTCCATTTCCCGAATCGCGAGGTGGCGCTCTGGATGCCGATGGGCATCGAGCGGCAGAACGATGACGACCGCACGAACAACTACTGGAACGTCCTGGCCCGGCTGCGGCCCGGTGTGACGCTCACGCAGGCCCGCTCGGACATGGGCGTGGTCGCCAGGCGCCTCCAGCAGCAGCACCCGAAGGAACTGGAGAAGGTCGGGGCGTCCGTGGTCCTGCTCCGCGAGGAATACTCGTCCCGGTCCCGGCTCCTGCTGCTCGCGCTCGGTGGCGCCGCCGCATGCGTGCTCCTCATCGCCTGCGCAAACCTCGCGAATCTCCTGCTGGCGCGAGCGCTGAACCGCCGGAAGGAACTCCTCGTTCGGTCCGCGCTCGGATCCGGCCGCGAACGGCTGGTCCGGCAATGGATCACCGAAAGCCTGATCCTGGCGGCGCTTGGGGGTACGCTCGGCGTCGGTCTCGCTTCGGCGGCTGTCCCTCTCCTGGCACAACTCGTCCCGACCACCCTGCCGATTGCCCAGTCGCCGTCGGTGGATTTGAGGGTGTTGCTCTTCGCGGCGCTCGTCGCCGCGCTGACGGGCATCGGCTTCGGCGTCCTGCCTGCGTGGCGGGCGGCGGGAATGCTCGACCTGGGCGGCCTGCGCGACGGTGCCCGATCGGGCGGAGGGCGGCGCGAACGCGCGCGTTCGGTCCTCGTCGTAACCGAGGTGATGGCGTCGGTCGTGCTCCTGGTCTCCGCCGGCCTCCTCCTGCGCACCCTGTGGAATCTGCAGGGAACCGACGCCGGGTTCGAACCCCAGGGAGTATTGACCCTGCAAACGGCGTTGCCCTTGCCGAAGTACGATTCGGCCGCGCGCCGGGCGGAGTTCTTCCGCGCCGTACTGACGGACGTTCGCGCGATTCCCGGCGTGTCGGGTGCGGCGTACATCACCGGACTGCCGATGGCGATGGGTGGCGGCGTCTGGCCGGTCACGATCCCGGGCGAGTCTCAGGGCCGCGTCGATGCGAAATCCGCGAGCAGCCGGTACGCGACGCCGGGATACTTCGCATCGCTCGGTATTCCCCTCCGACGAGGCCGTGACATCAGCGACGAGGATTCGGCCGAGCGGCCGTTTGTCGCCGTGGTGAGCGAGTCGTTCGCCAGGCGGTACTGGCCGGGCGGCGATCCGCTCGGCAAGCGGTTCACGTTCGGACCGGGCGGCACTCGCACCATCGTTGGCGTCGTCGGCGACGTGCGGGTACGCGGGCCGGAGCAGGCCAGCGAGCCGCAAGTCTATCTGCCGTACAGACAGGTGCTCGACGGACAGAGTCCCTTCTACCATCCGAGGGACATGGTAATCAGAACATCGATCCCCGCGTCGGCACTGGTTCCGACGATCCGCCGCATCGTTTCGCGAGTGGATCCGCAGCAGCCCATTTCGAACGTCCGGCCGATGTCGGACGTCGTCGCGGAAAAGACCGCGGCGAGATCGGTGCAGGTGCGAGTGCTCGGCGCGTTTGCGGCGATCGCGTTCCTGCTGGCGGCCGTCGGGATCCACGGCCTGCTGTCGTTCGCCGTGTCGAATCGGCGGCACGAGATCGGGGTGCGAATCGCGCTCGGCGCCCGGCGAAGCGCGATCGTCAGGATGGTCATGGGGCAGGGCGTCGCGCTGGCTGCCGCAGGCGTGATTCCCGGGCTTGCCATTGCCTATGCCGCCGGGCGCGCGATGGGGAGCCTCCTCGCGGGCGTCGAGCCCGGCGACGCTCCGACCTTCGCTGCCGCGGCGGCACTGTGCGTCGTCATGACGCTCGCCGGCAGCCTGCTGCCGACGCTTCGCGCTCTTCGCGTGGACCCGGTGGCCGCGTTCCGGTCGGAGGTGTAGCAGCTTCACCTGAGCGGCCGAGGCGTCTCGGCCGTGGGCTCACCGACCGAGTGGCACGGGCGTCTCGGCCGTGGGCTCACCGACCGAGTGGCACGGGCGTCTCGCCCGTGTCGAGTCCCGTCTCGGCCAGGAGCCGGGCCATGTCCTCTGGAATCGGCGCGGTGATGACGAGTGGGGCGTTGGTGATCGGATGCGGCAGTGACACTCGCCACGCGTGCAGGGCCTGTCGCGTCATGCCGTGGCACGCACGCGGCGGGAGCGCCGCGTAGACGTCGTCGCCAACGATGGGCCAGCCGCGCGATGCCAGATGCACGCGCACCTGGTGCATGCGGCCCGTCACGAGCTCGCAGTGCACCAACGAGAGATCTCCAGCCGGCGAGCACGACAGACGGGCGTAGCGGGTGGTGCTGTCCTTTCCTTCGGTTTCCGAGACGACGACACGCCGGGTGTCGGCCGGGTCGCGTCCGAGACGACACCGAATCTCGCCCGTTGGCGGCTCGGGCACGCCGTGCACGACCGCGAGGTACTCCTTCCGCAGTCCGGCCGGCGGCGGCAGTCGCATGGCGCGGATCACACGAGCGTGAGCGGCGGCCGATTTCGACACGAGCATCACGCCCGACGTCTGGCGGTCGAGGCGCTGCAGCAGGTGCGGATGCACGCCGGTCTCCTGCAAGTGCCAGAGGAGCGCGTTGAAGACGCTCCCGTCGGGATGCTTGTAGGCGGGATGGACGACGATGCCTGGCTGCTTGTTGACCGCAAGCAGGTGGTCGTCTTCGTAGAGGATGTCGAGCGGCAGCGCCTGAGGCCGATGCGAGCGCGCCGTCTTGGTGTCGCCGATATCGTTCATCGTCTGCCGTTCGTCGTTCATGTCGAGAGGGAAGCCACCCCGAACTGCCATGCGGCTGTGATAAACTACACCGTCTGTTCGGCGCGTGGCCAGTGGGTCGTGCCGGGCAGTCTCCCCGTGCGCGCCCGTAGCTCAGCTGGATAGAGCGTCGGCCTCCGGAGCCGAAGGCCACAGGTTCGAATCCTGTCGGGCGCGCCACTTCCCGTCCTTCCAAACAATCGCCCCAGACCCTGAGCGAGCGCAGCGCGTCGAAGGGTCGGGCGCGCCACTTCTCGTCCTTCCAACCAATCGCCCCAGACCCTGAGCGAGCGCAGCGAGTCGAAGGGTCGGGCGCGCCAGTCTTCGCAACGTTCCGGTCTGCTGCTCTCCTCACGTCGCTTCGACTGGGCAAGCTTCCTGCTCACCTCCAGCCCTTTTCGCAATTCCTCATCCGTCACGTTCAGGTACCGCTGCGTCTGCTGCAGGCTGGCGTGTCCGAGCATCAACTGGATGATGCGGATGTCCACGCCGTCGGCCCGCAGCCGAGACGATGGACGCCGCGCCTGGTGCTGGACTTCGTCGAGCACTGGGACGCGGCCGGCTCGGCGGGAACGTGGAGGTTCGCCGGGTGTGTCACCGAGCGACGGTTTCCGAAGACGTGTCCGTGGTCCGCGGAGCGTGAGCTCAAACGGACGGCTGCGCCACCAGGTGGAGGTCAGCCCGCTGGCGGATGTGCGCGAGCGCGGTGATCTCCCGGCGACTGGACGACTTCTCCTGAGAGGAGCCGCCTGCAGTGGCCTCGAGTTGCCTATGGTCGTTTCAACTGGTGAGTAGCTTCGCGAGGGGCGCTGACCGCGAGTCGCTGGAAGCGGTCCGCGTGGCCGACGCGGGCGCCGCGGAGGGTGGCGACTGATCGCCACGGGAAAGATGATCTCAAGTTAGGCACGAGACGTCCACTTGTCAAGTGACCGTCAGCCGCTGTGTGCACTGGCCCCCGTTTGCCTACGCATCTGGCACTGGACATCGTCCATGATATGCATACAATGCATATATGGCCGTCATCTGGGATCCCCGGAAGGCGAGCAGCAACCTCCGCAAGCACGGCGTTCGCTTCTCGGATGCCGAGGGAGTCCTGCTCGATCCCGGCGCATTGACTCGCGACGACTACACTGCTCAGGGCGAACAGCGATTCGTGTCGGTCGGCATGGACTTCACTGGTGAGCTTCTGGTCGTCGTTCACACCTACCGGGAAGAGAACGCTCGCCTGATTTCGGCCCGAAAGGCAACTCCTCGAGAGAGGCGGCAGTATGAAGAAGGAATACGACTTCAGCAAGGCGAAGCGAGGCGCAGTAGTGACCCCGCAGCCGGGCAAAACGCGCATCACCATCTACCTGGACAACGACCTGCTCGAGACGTTCCGAGACCGTGCCGACGCCGCAGGCCGGGGCTACCAGACGATGATCAATGAGGCCCTTCGCGAGCACCTCGGCCACTGGGCCAAGCCCGTGGACGCCGCCACGATCCGAAGGATCGTCCGAGAGGAACTGCGGAAGACCGGGTGAGACCTGTTGCTCATCCGGCGAGCTGAACACGGCTGCTCAGGTGAGAGGCGATCGTGCTAAGGCGAAGTAGCGACTGGAACGAAGGACGTGCCGAGGACCTGCGGCACAAGGCGTTCGCCCGCGAGTTCCTCCTCGCAGCCATTGACGAAGGAGTGTCGATCCAGGTTGCGCTGGGCAAGATCATCCGAGCAACGGGGGTGAAGGAGTTCGCGGTGACAGTGGCGATGGCACCTCCGAATGTTCTTCGGGCCATCAACGCGCGCCACAACCCTACGCAGGAGGCGCTCAATCGCCTGCTGCGGCCGTTTCGCCTGGCGCTGTCAACTCCGGGAATCGCTGGAACGATTTGAGCCGCCCGCCGCCTCGACTTCCAAGTTCAACACCAGTGCTCAAAACTGTTATCCTCTCGGACAGATGTCACCCACCGTCTTGCAAATCGGGCGGTACAGGTTCTTCTTCTTCAGCAATGAAGGCTTCGAACCGCCGCACGTCCAAGACGCCGCGTCGCTCGCGAAGTTCTGGTTGGCGCCGGTCGAGTTGGCGGCCTCGACGGGCTTCGCCTCGCAAGAACTGACTCGGCTGCGTGCCCTCGTCGTTGAACATCGGGAGGAATTGGTGGAGGCCTGGCATGAGTTCTTCGGTTCCTGAAGCACGTCCTCTCGCGCGTCGTGTCGAAGTCACCGCCGACGAACTCCGGGTGGACCTGGCCGATGGACGTCGCCTCGGCGTGCCTCTCGTTTGGTTTCCCCGGCTCATCTCCGCAGCCCCTGAGGCACGCGCCCGGTTCGAACTGCTCGGCGATGGTGATGGTATTCACTGGCCGGACGCGGACGAGGACATCAGCGTGGCAGGCCTGCTGGTCGGAGCACCGAGCGCCGGCCTTCGTCCGAGGGCGGCCTGATATGGGCGACCAACTCGCCTGAAGAACAGTTGGATGTGGCGCGCACGGTTGGTGCGAGGTGACGACGAGCTACTCGGCGAGTGGAGCGATTGTGGCAAGGCGAAGTCGAGACTGGAACGAAGGGTTTGCCGAGGACCTGCGGGACAAGATGCTCGCTCGCGAATTCCTGCTCGGCGCGATCGAGGAGGGAGTCGCCATCCAGGTCGCGCTGGGCAAGGTCATCCGCGCCATCAACCCGCGGCACAATCCCACCCAGGAGGCGCTCAATCGCCTGCTGCGGCCATTTCGCCTGCGTCTGAGTCTGGCGCCCATCGAGCGCCGTCGGCCAACGGCGGCCTGAAACACCTCGGTTCCTTGCACGCTTGAAGCACGCCCGCTGGCGCGTCGTGTCGAGGTCACCGCCGACGCACACCGTCAAATCGAGTGGGCTCAGGCCGTACAAGTAGATGCGGAGCAGATTCGTGGGCGCCCGTCGGCCGGTTTCGGCTCGTTGGCGGAGGGCGAGGACGCGGGGTCGCCGGCGATGAAGGTCATCGTGCCGGACTCGTTTGGGCCCATCGACTGGTGGTAACCCCGGAACCCACCACCGCCACCCTTCGTATGCCTCATTATGACGACAGGGGTCTCCGTGCCGCGGAAGCCACCCCGTCCAACCGGGTATCCGTCGATCGAAAGGCGCTGAGTGATGGAGAGGCTTGGAGAAGCGTCGCCACGTTTCACGGCCAGGATGGCGGGCGCCTTTGAAGCACTCGAGGGCCTGACGTCGGCGTTCGGCCAGGTGGTCGTTCTCGGCTGGCTCGTCGTGGCCGGCGACGCCGCAGCGACGGCGGCCAACATCCTCCGCCACCAGCCGTTGTTCTGGTTGGGCTTCGCATCCTCCCTCGTCGCGGTCGTCTTCCACATCGTCTGGGCGCTGCTCTTCTATGACCTGTTCAAACCGGTGAACAGGACGGTCTCATTGCTGTCCACCCTTGTGATCCTCGTTGGATGCGCGATTCAGGCGGTCACGTGCCTTTTGTATGTCGCCCCCTTGTTCGTCCTGCAGGGCGGCAGCTCCCTGCACGCATTTACGCCCGATCAGTTGCAGGCACTGGCCCTCGTGTTTCTGAAATTGAACGCTCGCGCGTTCGACATCTACATCGTGTTCTTTGGAGTCTGGTGCGTGCTGACCGGATACCTGATCTTCAGGTCGACGTTCCTGCCCCGGATCTTCGGCGTATTGCTGACGATCGACGGGCTCGGCTGGGTGACTTACCTGTACCCGCCGCTCGGACACTATCTATTCCCCATGATCGCTGCCGCCTCCGCGCTCGCGGAATTCCCGCTGCAGATCTGGCTCCTCGTGTTCGGCGTGAACCAGCAACGATGGAAGACCGCGGCAGCCACAGCCATGCTCCGGACCGGGCGGGGCGGTCAAACGGACGATTGACGGCGACCATTCGGACAGATGGCCACGCTGGCGCGACGATTCTGAGGAGAGAAGCTGCGATCGGCCGAGGCGGACGGCCTCGCCCTGGTGGAGAGCCGTTTCCATAGTGGCGGTGTCTTGCCGACCCACCGGCGATCGGGACGCGGCCAAGGCTCTGGAAGCACTCGAGGGAAAGAAACAGCCGCGATGAAGCAACGCAAATCCCCTCGACCTCTCGCGCTGGGAGTAGGGGCGAGGAGCGAAGAGGACACGCGGGCAAAGCTCGTCCGTCGCCTTCGCTCCGCGGGGTTCGCTGAGGAGCGATTCGGCAAGGGCAGCCTTCGGAAGTTCGTGCACCCTGTCACGAAGAAGGAAGTCTGGGTGTCGGTATGGCGCGAGCGCGGCACATTTGGCGGCGGTCAAACTACGACCGCTGGTAGTAGGCCGGCCACGCTGCATACGATGTCCGCGCACGTTGTTCTCCCTGCATGTTGGGGCTTCCCTTGAACCAGGAAGCCCCTTTTTCACGCCACTGGCCCTGCCACGTCTCGACCGCCCTCCGCTGATTGCTGGTGAGCCCGCGTCCCCGTTCGCCACGAGCAGAGGCGACAGCACCTGGGCGAACTCGCCGAGGGCGTCCGCCAGCGGCCTGAGCGCTTCGGCCGCTGCTTCCAGAGCGCAGGTTCGTTGCTGTTGATTGTCGAGCGGGGGCAGTAGTCGCAGGTCTGCGCTCGCTGCCGGCCCTCGTCGTCGCGTGTGGCGTAGAAAGTGAGCACCGCAGGTATCTCCTCGCTCAGACTCGTGGACTGATGGACAATGAGTGCTGGAGGTGACTCATGGGAGACAAAGGCAAGAAGGACAAGGAAAAGGGTCAGAAGCAGCACGCCGCGAGGGACAAGCAGGCGGAGAAGCAAAAGCAGGACAAGCAGCCGAAGCGAAACTCGTAGCGGCGGTTGCCACCTGGTGTCCCGTAACAGTAGAGAGGGGCACACGGCCACGGTCGATTCACCGCTGAAGTGGCGCCTCGCGAGCGCCGGGCGCGTCACTTCAGCGTGAACAGAACGACGGGGAACTCAGCCCTCTTGCCCCACTCACCGGAGCGGGCCTCGCCGCCGTCCACACGCACGATGTACGCCGAGCGTTCGGTCCGCGCGCTCGAACGGAACGCAGGACGCCCGGGCCGGTGCTACTCGTATCGCAGCGCCGTCATCGGGTGGACGCGCGAAGCGCGGAATGCCGGAACGAGCGCGGCCACGAAGGCGATGACGCCCAGCAGACCGGCGGCCGAGACGAACACCGCCGGGTCGTAGCCCTTCATCTCGAAGAGCAGCGACTGGGCGTACCGTCCCACCAGCGCCGCCAGGCCCAGGCCGACAGCGCCGCCCGCGATCGCCATGACCCCCATCTGGGAGAGGATCATCCGGCGAACGCGCTCGGGCGCGGCGCCAAGCGCCATGCGGAGCCCGATCTCCCGCGTTCGCTGCGCCACCGTGTAGGCCAGGACACCGTAGAGGCCCACCGCCGCCAGCAGCGTCGCCAGGCACGCGAACGACCCGGACAACACCATCAGCAGCCGGTCCATGAAGACGTTCTCGCGCACCTGCTGCTCCATCGTCCGCGGGCTCTCGACCGGGAGATTCGGATCGAGCCGCGCGACGACCCTCGGAATGGTCGCCAGCAGTTGCTCGGGCGCCAGGGTGGTCTTCACGTAGAAGTTCAGGAACCCCATCGTTTCGCCCTGCCGGTACGGCACGAAATACTGCGGCGGCGGCGTCCTCTTCACCTCGCTGTACTTGACGTTCGGCACCACGCCGACAATTTCGACGAGCGGAGACTTCGGTCCGTCCTCCTGGAAGTGCTTGCCGACCGCGTTCAGCGGGAGCTTGAACTTCCTGGTGAACTGCTCGTTCACGATGGCGACCCGAGCCCCATTGGCGGCATCGGCTCTCGTGAATTCGCGGCCCGCGAGAAGGGGCACGCCAAGGCTTCGGAAATACGCCGGTCCGATCTTGTTGAAGGAGGAGCCGTTGTCCACGTCCGGCCCCGACGGGAATCCCTCGACGTCCACGCCGTTGTTCCAGTTGTTGCCCGCCAAGATCGGCACGAGCCCGGCGGTGACGCCGGTCACCCCGGGCACCGCGGCCAGCGCGTCCTCGAGTCGCTCGAACAGCTCGAGCGACCGTTGCGGCGAATAGCCGTTCAGTTGTGGCGAGATGCCGAACGTGACCACCTGCTCGACCTTGATCCCGAGGTCCACCCGGCTCACGTTGTACAGGCTCTTCAGGAAGAGTCCGGCGCACACGAGCAACAGCATCGACAGGCAGACCTGCGCCGTGACCAGCGCGGTGCGGAACCTCGCGGCCGAACGCGCGCCGCTCGGCTGGCCCGACTGCCCCTTCAACGCGGTCACGAGGTTGGGCCGGGTGCTGTGCAGCGCGGGGAACAGGCCGAAGAACAGCCCGGTCGCGAGCGTGAGACCGACGGCGAACAGCATGATCCGCGCGTCAATCGAAAACGTCATCGTCTTCGCGGCGTCGGCGGGCATGAGCGCCACGATCGCGTCGAGCGTCCACCGCGCGACCAGGATGCCGAACGCCCCGCCCAGCAGCGCCAGAAGACTGGCCTCGGTGAGCAGTTGCCTGACGAGCCGCCACCGGCTCGCTCCGATCGACAACCGCAGCGCCATCTCCGCCGATCGGCCGGCCGCGCGGGCGAGGAGCAGGTTGGCGATGTTGGCGCAGGCGATGAGCAGCACCAGGCCGGTCACGCTCATCAGCAGCACGAGCGGCGTGTTCGCCTCCTTGTGCAGGTTGCTCTGCCCCCGCGGATCGACCACTCCGGTCACCCGCCGCGCCCGGAACCGCTTCATTGTCGGGTCGCTCATGCCCTTCTGGAGCGGCGCCTCGATGCCGTTGAGGATCGCGCGGTACGGCACGTCGATCGAGGCGAGCGCCCGTTCGACCGTCACGCCCGGCTTCAGCCTCGCGAATGCGTAGGCCCAGTAGGAGCGGCGGTTCTCCAGGCTGCCCTTCGAGTAGCTCTCCATCGTGTCGCGCATCGTGATCGGCACGAAGACCTGGGGCCGGTTGCCGAGCGTGGTCCCCTCGAATCCGCGCGGCGCCACACCGACGATCGTCATCGGCTGGCCGTTCACGATGAGCGACTGGTTCAGTACGCTCGGGCTCGCGTCGAACCGGGTCCGCCAGTATTCGTGGCTGAGGACGACGACGTGCGGTTCTCCCGCCGTGCCGTCGTCGCCGGCGCCGAGCAGCCTGCCGACGGCCGGTCGAACGCCGAGCACGGGGAAGTAACTGCCGGACACCAGCAATCCCTCGCCGTTTGCCGTCTGCCCGCGATACGCCAGGTTCGCACCGAATGCCCGGTGCGCGGCGATCCCGGTGAACACCGTCTGCACCCGCTGGAGGTCGCGAACCATCGGGTAGCTGAACACC